>CAZZLB010000101.1:0-8652 GCA_964654655.1 uncultured Rhodoferax sp.
CGGCCACGGTGAAGGGCGTGGTCTGCGTGTTGACCGACAGGGACCTGAAGTGCCGCTTGACTGATTCCCAGGCTCCGCGCGCCGTGATGCCCATCTTCTTGTGGTCGTAGCCAACCGAACCGCCCGAGGCAAACGCATCACCCAGCCAGAAACCGTAGTCGGCCGAGACGCTGTTGGCAATGTCGGAAAAGCTGGCTGTCCCCTTGTCTGCCGCCACCACCAGATAGGTGTCATCCGGGTCATGGCGAACCACCTCGGACGGCGGCACCACGAGACCCTTGACCAGGTTGTCGGTGAGGTCGAGCAAGCCGCGAAGGAAGATCTTGTAACAGGCTATGCCTTCTGCCAGAGTGGCTTCGCGGTCCGTGGCGGGAGGCGGATTCTTCAGCACGAAGCCACCTTTGGAGCCGACAGGAACAATCACCGTGTTCTTGACATGCTGGGCCTTCACCAGACCCAGAATTTCGGTGCGGAAATCTTCACGCCGGTCCGACCAGCGAAGGCCGCCGCGTGCCACCTTGCCATTGCGCAGATGAATGCCTTCAACGCGCGGTGAGTACACCCATATCTCAAACAGCGGCTTGGGTTCAGGAACACCGGGTATCTGGCGCGGATCGAGTTTGAAACTCAGGTAGGTTTTGTGTGATCCGTCAGCGGCCCTTTGCCAGGCATTGGTGCGCAGGGTCGCCAGCACGGTGGCAAAAAACTGGCGCAGGATGCGGTCTTCGTCCAGACTGGCCACCGCCGTCAGGTGCCCCTCGATCTGCTGCGTGAGCGCCTGCTGCGTGGCTGCCCGGTCATTCCTTGCATCCGGGTCAAAGCGGGCCTTGAAAAGGTCCACCATCGCCTGCGCAATCGGCGCGTTGCGGCTCAGGCTGGCTTCGATGTAACTCTGGCTGAACGCAAAACCGAGCTGCCTGAAGTACCGTGTGTAGGCGCGCAGCACGGCAATGGCGTGCGCATCCAGTGTGGTGCTCAGGACCAGCTGGTTCAGGTCATCACTCTCGATCTCGGAGCGCCAGACCAGACAAAAGAGGTCTTCAAAGCGATGCTTGACGGCAGCCAGGTCAGTACCCGGCGGCAATTGCAGACCAAGATCATGAATCCACAGGGCCGCTTCATCAGTTGCAATGTGGTACGGGTGTTCATCGAGCACCAGCGCGCCCATGCGCTCGAGCACCGGCAAGGAATCTGACAGGGCGACCTTGCTGCTGCTGTAAATCTTGAAACGCAATTGGTCCGGACCGCCATCCAGGGCTCGGTAAAGCTTGACAGCCAGTGGCGTCGCTGGCGACAGGGCGGCCAGCATGTCGGCGTCTTCAGCGGCCACGGCGGCCGAGAAATCTTCGCGGTAAGCGAGAGGGAAGGCGTTGGCAAAGCGGCGTGCCAGCAGCAAGCCCTGGCCTTCGCCATGAGCGCGCAGCAACTCGCTGTTGCATTCGTCCTCCCAGCGCTGTGCCAGCCTGGCTACCCGCGCCTCGAGCGCGGCCAGGTTGACGCTCTGGGGCGCCGTGGTTCTGGCAAGCACCAGGTAATGAATGCGTGCCTGCGGGCTGTCCGTCAGGGTTGGCGTGAACTCGATCGACTGGCCCTCCAGCGCACTCATCAATTCCTTGCCAATGCGGATGCGCAACTCGGTGTTGAAGCGCTCGCGCGGCACGAACACCTGCGCTGAGGTAAACCGGCCAAACGGATCGCGGCGCAGGAACACGCGGGTACGCTGACGCTCCTGCAGGCGCAGGATGCCCATGGCGTGCTCGCTCAGGCTGGCGCCATCGATCTGGAACAACTCGTCGCGCGGATAGGCGTCCAGAATCGCCTGCAATGCCTTGGCGGCGTGGCTGTCAGGCACCACACCGGCACTGCACATGACCTGCGCGGCCAGTCGGCGCACGCGCGGGATCTGGCTGACCGGAGCCGAATAGGCGCTTGAGGTGTAGAGACCGAGAAAACGCGTTTCGCCGACCAGCTGTCCGCTGACATCAAAGCGCTTGACACCGATGCAGTCGAGCCAGGCCGGGCGGTGCACGGTGGCGCGCGTCATGGCTTTGGTCACCAGTACCAGTTCACTCGATTCCATGAAGGACACGGCTTCGCCAGGCAACTGGGCTTCGAGCGTCTGCACCGGGCCGCGCAAAATACCCAATCCTGAATCCGCGCAGGCGATCAGGCTGACACCGGCAGCGTCGCGCCGGAGTTCGTAATCGCGGGCGCCCAGAAATGTGAAGTGACGGTCCTGCAGCCAGTGCAGGAAGTCAATGCCCTCCTGGCGACTATCGTCCGGCAGCGGGTTCACCCCTTCGCTGACGCTCTGGACACGCTCCAGCATGGCCGGCCAGTCCTGCACGGCGCTGCGCACATCGCCCAGCACGCGGCTGAGCTCCTGCGCCAGCGCCTGGCGCTCGGGTTCGCTGACAATGCGGTCGCACTCGACCAGTATCAGTGACTCGATCGGATTTTTCTGACCCGAAGCACCCGCTGCGACCACAGCACCGGCACTGGCGACCCGGCCTGCTGCGTCACGGGCCACACTCATCAGCGGATGCACGATCCAGTGCGCCGTGCGACCGCTGCGGTTGACCGCCATGGTGACGGAGTCCACCAGGAAAGGCATATCGTCATGCACGATTTGCAGCACCGTGTGCTCACTGACAAAACCGTCTTCCGCCAGCGTCGGGTTGAACACGCGCAGCCTGGCGCTCTGGGCGGCGTAGGGCACATCGAGCAAGCGCCAGTGTGCATTGGCAATGGCATAGAGTGTGGCGGTACCGCGCGTCGCCAGTTCGTCGGGGTCGGTGTTTTCAAAATAGGCGGTGATGAAGCTGCGCTGTCGCTGAGCGTCGGCGCCAGCGTGTTCCTGCATATAGCTCAGCAATTCGTCCATGTGTGAACTCGTCATGATTTTTCCAGAAGTTCTTGGTGTCTTATTGCAGGGAGCCTTTGAGTGCCTCCGGCAAGGGCAACTGCATCACGGCAATACCCTCTTCCAGCAGGGACTCGGTTTCTGCACGCGAGGCCTGACCGCGGATGCCGCGTTCCTTTGCCTCGCCATAATGGATCCTGCGCGCCTCTTCGGCAAAGCGCTCGCCAACGTCGTCGGTGTTGGCCAGCACGCGCCGGGCCACAGTCATCCAGGCGGCTTGCAGGGCTTGATCGACGCCTGCGACGGCGACGGCCTGTTGCGGCGCTGTGCTGCTCTCCGATGCAGTGCCTGCAAGGTTCAGACGCGGCGCGCTGAGCTTCTTGGAAATATTGGCAGTTCCACAGACCGGGCACTCGATCAGGTCGCGCTCGCGTTGACTCTGAAAATCTTCTTCCGAGGCAAACCAGCCTTCAAAAACGTGACTCTGGCCGCACGCAAGGTCGAGAACTTTCATGCTGACATTATCGGACGATATCGGCCTGGACTACACCCCGCCAGGTCAATGGCCAGCTACCGGAAAGGACGTTTTGCAACCAGAGCGCAGCCGTCAGGGTCTTGCCATCAGTCACCTTGCCATCACGGCACCACGCCAGAAGTTGCGCCGGGCTGGCAGTGAACACCTCAAGAAACTCGCCCGCATCGAGTCGACGCTCGCCCGCAGTCAGGCCGCGCGCGAACCAGATGTCGATGAATTCTGTGGAGTAGGAAATCACCGGGTGCAAGCGCCCGGCCAGCGCCCACTCCTGAGCGCTGAAGCCGGTCTCCTCCCGCAGTTCGCGTTGCGCACAGGTCTGGCTGGCTTCTCCGGGGTCGAGCTTGCCGGCAGGGAACTCGATCATGACCTGAGCCACCGGATAGCGAAACTGCCGCTCCAGCACCAGTTGCATCTGGCCCTGTGCATCGGTCAGCAGGGGAACAATCATGACGGCGCCCGGGTGGCGCACATATTCCCGCACAGCGCTGGCACCGTCAGGCAGTCTGACCGTGTCGCGATAGGCGTGCAGCAAATCGCCCTTGAAAAGTTCCCTGCTGGAAAGCTGGTGCTCGGTCAGATGGCGATCATCCATCGACGAACCATCGATGCCGCTTCAGGTACCCAGCATCTGGACGATGGCCTTCGCGCACAAAGCCATCAGGCCACCAGGGACAATCCCCAGCACCAGCACGAGTGCGCCATTGACTGACAGCACGGCGCGCACGTCCAGCGGAGCCGAGACATCACTGGCCGTGATCGGCTGATCGAAGTACATGACCTTGACCACCCGCAGGTAATAGAAGGCGCCGATCAGCGACATCATGACGGCGAAGATGGCCAGCCCGAGATGGAACAGCTGCCCTGACGCAACCAGAGCCTGCAGCACCGAGAGCTTGGCGTAAAAACCAACCATGGGCGGTATACCTGCCAGAGAGAACAGGCAGATCGCCATCACCGCCGCATAGAACGGGCTGCGCTGGTTCAGACCGGCGAAGTCAGCGATTTCCTCGCTCTCGAAACCGTCACGCGAGAGCAGCAGAATGACGCCGAAGCTGGCCAGCGTGGTCAGCACATACGTGATGACGTAAAACATGGAAGAACTGTAGGCGTTGGCGGCGGCGTCGCTGTTGCCGTTGATGACTCCCGCCATCAGCCCCAGCAGGACAAAGCCCATATGGGAGATGGTCGAAAACGCCAGCATGCGCTTGAGATTGGTCTGCGCGATGGCTGCAAGATTGCCGATCAGCAAGGAGCCCACCGACAACACCATGAGCATCTGTTGCCAGTCGATAGCCAGCGGCAGCATGCCTTCGACCAGCAGGCGGATGATGATGGCAAAAGCCGCCAGCTTGGGCGCACCGCCGATCATCAGCGTGATGGCCGTGGGAGCGCCCTGATAGACGTCCGGGATCCACATGTGAAAGGGAACCACACCGAGTTTGAAGGCCAGACCGGCCACCACAAAGACCAGACCGAATACCAGCACACGGTGATCCACCTGCCGTGAAACAATGGCCTTGAAGACAGCGTTGACGTCAAGCGAACCTGTCGCGCCGTACATCATGGACAAGCCGTAAAGCAGGAAGCCCGAGGCCAGCGCACCCAGCACAAAATACTTCATGGCGGCTTCAATCACCACCGCGTTGTCACGCCGCAGCGCCACCAGTGCGTAGCTCGACAGCGTCAGCAGTTCCAGGCCCAGATAGATCACCAGGAAATTGTTGCCTGAGATCATGACGAACATGCCTAGCAGGGCCAGCATGCTCAGGCTGAACATTTCACCACCGCGCAGCATGCCACGTGCCGCAGCATAGGGACGGCCATAAACGAGGGTAACCATCACCGCGATGGTGGCAAAGCACTTGAGCCAGTTGCCCATCTGGTCGCTCACCACCATGTTGCCAAAGCCATAGATGGTGGTGCCGGAGGTGGCGTAGGTGGCCTGCAGCGCAGCGACCACGGCCAGAGTCAACAGCGTCAGCAAATAGGTTCCGGTGCGCTGTGCACTCTTGACGCCGAGGTCAACCAGCGCAATCGCGCAGGCCATGGTGAGCAGGATGATTTCCGGGTAAACCGAAATCCAACTGAGTTTGTCGATCATTTTCTGTTTCTCTGTTCAATTGGGTCAAGTCAGACTGATCAATTCAGCTTGGACAACGCCACGTGCTTGAGTAGTTGCGCCACGGACGAGTCCATGACATCGGTAAACGGCTTCGGATAGACACCCATGTACAGGACGGCCAGGGCCAGCAGGGTCATCACCAGGAACTCGCGGCTGGAAATATCCAGCAGTTCCTTGACATGCTTGTTGGCAACGGGTCCGAGGTAAACGCGCTTGAACATCCACAGGGTGTACGCGGCGCCAAAGATCAAGGCACTGGCAGCAGCGAAGCCGAGCCAGAAGTTGCTCTTGACGGCACCCAGAATCACCATCCACTCGCCGACGAAACCCGCGGTACCGGGCAAGCCGCAATTGGCCATGGCAAAGAACAGCGCAAAGGCGGTGAACTTTGGCATGGTGTTGACGACGCCGCCATACGCAGCGATTTCGCGCGAATGCACCCGGTCGTACAGCACACCGATCGCGAGGAACATGGCGGCCGAAACAAAGCCATGCGAGATCATCTGGACGATGCCCCCGGAGACGCCCAGATTGTTGAAGATGAAGAATCCGAGCGTTACAAACCCCATGTGCGCGACCGAAGAATAGGCAACCAGCTTTTTCATGTCCTTCTGCACCATTGCGACCAGTCCGACATAGACGACGGCAATCAGGGACAGCGCAATCATCAACCAGGCCCACTCGCGTGCCGCATCCGGCGCGATCGGCAGCGAGAAGCGCAGAAAACCGTAGGCACCGAGTTTCAGCATGATGGCTGCCAGCACGGCGGAACCACCGGTGGGTGCCTCGACGTGCACATCGGGCAACCAGGTGTGTACCGGCCACATCGGAACCTTCACGGCAAAAGCGGCAAAGAAGGCGAAGAACAGCAAGGTCTGCGTCGTCCCGCCAAGCGGCATTCTGTGCCACAGCGCCAGATCAAAACTGCCTCCGGCCTTGGTGTAGAGGAAGATCAGGGCAACCAGCATCAACAGCGAGCCCAGCAGTGTGTACAGGAAGAACTTGAACGCCGCGTAAATCTTGTTCGGACCGCCCCAGATACCGATGATCAGGTACATCGGAATCAGCGTGGCCTCAAAGAACACATAAAACAGCATGCCGTCGATTGCGCAGAAGACACCGATCATCAAGCCGCTGAGAATCAGGAATGCGCCCATGTACTGGTTCACGCGCTTGGTGATGACCTCCCATCCGGCGATCACGATGACCACGTTGATAAAGGCCGTCAGCAGGACAAACCAGAGCGAAATACCGTCAACGCCGAGGTGGTAATTGACATTGAAACGTGCAATCCAAGGTGCTTTTTCTACAAACTGCATGGCAGCCGTGCCGAGCTTGAAGCCGTCATACAGCGGCAGCGTCACCAGAAAACTGGCAATTGCACCAATCAAGGCGACCCAGCGCACCGAGCGCGCCTGATCGTCACGACCCAATGCCAGCAGCACAACACCAAAAGCAATTGGAGTCCAAATAGCCAGGCTCAACAATCCCATTTTTCTTGTTCCTAATCAGTTGGGTACAGAGGGCATCATTTCAGCCATACAAAATACGACATCAGCACAAAAACACCCAGGATCATTCCCAGCGCGTAGTGGTAGAGATAACCCGTTTGCACCCGGCGCACCGTGCCGGATACCCAATCAACCAGCTTCCACGAGCCGTTCACCAGTCCGCCATCAATCACATACTCGTCGCCACCCTTCCACAGGCCGGTGCCAAGCACTCTGGCGCCGCGCGCCAGCACGTTCTCGTTGAACCAGTCAAGGTAGTACTTGTTCTCAAGCAGTGTATAGATGGGCATCACAGCTCTCTTGATGGCTGTCGGCAATGCCGGATTGACCATGTACATGTAGTAGGCGGTGGCAACACCCGCCAGCGCCAGCCAGAACGGCATTGTGCTCAGCGCGTGCAAGGCCATTTGCACCGGGCCGTGGAAGGCCTTGGCCATTTCCTTGATCGCTTCATGCTTTTCCGCAAAGAAAATGGAATCCTTGAAAAACGAGCCATAGAGCATCGGCTCGATGGTCATGAAACCAATCACCACCGACGGAATGGCGAGCAGGACCAGCGGCACGGTGACGACCCAGGGTGACTCATGCGGATGCTGTGGCTCGTCGTGGTGCCCGTGTCCGTGACCGTGATGCGCGTCCGGATTCTGGTCAAAGCGTTCCTTGCCGTGAAACACCAGGAAATACATGCGGAACGAATAGAACGCGGTAATGAAGACACCGGCCAGCACCGCAAAAGATGCAAAACCAGCGCCCGGCAGGTGGCTCTCGTGAACCGCTTCAATGATGCTGTCCTTGGAGTAAAAGCCGGCGAACAGCGGCGTGCCGATCAACGCCAGCGAACCCAGCAGCGAGGTGATCCAGGTGATCGGCATGTACTTGCGCAGACCACCCATCCAGCGGATGTCCTGGTTGTGATGCACGCCCATGATGACCGAGCCAGCTGCCAGGAACAGCAGCGCCTTGAAGAATGCATGCGTCATCAGGTGAAACACGGCCACCGAATAGGCCGAAGCGCCCAGAGCCACCGTCATGTAGCCGAGTTGGGACAAGGTGGAATAGGCCACGACGCGCTTGATGTCGTTCTGGATGATGCCGAGAAAACCCATGAACAGGGCCGTGATGGCGCCTATCACCAGCACAAAATTGAGTGCGGTTTCACTCAACTCGAACAGCGGTGACATGCGCGTCACCATGAAAATGCCGGCGGTCACCATGGTGGCCGCGTGAATCAGGGCAGAGATGGGTGTCGGGCCTTCCATCGAGTCAGGCAGCCAGACGTGCAGCGGAAACTGCGCCGACTTGCCCATTGCGCCGATGAACAGACAGATGCAGATGACCGTGATGAGCATCCAGTCAGTGCCCGGGAAACTGAGCTTGGCCAGTTCCTCCGCTTTGGAAAAAGCCTCGGTGTAGTTGAGCGTGCCGGCGAAGGCGACGATCAGACCGATGCCCAGGATAAATCCGAAGTCACCAACCCGGTTGACCAGGAAGGCCTTCATATTGGCAAAAATGGCCGTCGGCTTGTTGAACCAGAATCCGATCAGCAGATAGGAGACCAGACCGACCGCTTCCCAGCCGAAGAACAACTGCAACATGTTGTTGCTCATCACCAGCATCAGCA
>CAZZLB010000102.1:0-8607 GCA_964654655.1 uncultured Rhodoferax sp.
TTCCGCCGGCTCCAGCAACACTAGATGTTCCTGCTGTTCCTGCGGCTCCTGCCCCACCGCCTCCTCCACCGGCTCCTGTTGTGCCGCTAGTAGAGCTAGATCCATTGCCGCCATTATTACCTTGTGAGGGAGATGTTGATGGAGTATTCCCAGAGCCCCCTGGGGCTCCAGCTCCATTGGTATAAGAACCGCCGCCGCCGCCGCCAGACCCGCCATTATTTCCCGCTGTAAGACTTCCTGCGGCAGCGCCACCACCAGTAGATGTTATTGATCCAAATACACTATCGCTTCCATTGTTGCCAACTCCGCCTGCACTTCCTCCACCACCAACTGTTACAGTAATTGCTGAACTTGGGGTCACCGCATAACTTGATAAATATCTATAACCTCCCGCTCCGCCTCCACCTCCATAATAAGCATCGGAATTTCCCGCCGAGCCGCCACCCGCAACAACAATAAGTTCAACAGTAGGCGTAACAGCAGGAGCAAACGTGGCCCCTAACAGCATTTGGGCTACGCCGCTCACGATACATTTCCTGTAATGACGCAAACGGTGCCGCTATAGAACAAAATATTTGCAATACCTCGCGTGGCAAGAGAAACAGATGCTTTGTCGCTATCCGTTCCAGCAATATATGCCGTTGTGATTGAGCAAGTAATTGTAATGCTGCCTGTTGTATTATTGTAAATTGATACAACATCGCCTGACGCAAATGTCGCATCAGGAACAACAATGCTCCCACTGGCGCCAACGCCAACAAACTTACCAACATCCCCTGTCGCAAGCGTATAAGAAGTTGTCTTATCAGAACCAGATTGTGGAATTGTCGTTGGCCCTGTAGGTCCCGTTGGTCCAGTCGAACCCGTTGATCCAGTTGGACCCGTTGGGCCAGCAGCGCCGGTCGCGCCATAGCTGCCAATATCAAGAGCAATAAATTCAACAACGTCATTCGTAACAGCGCCAACGCCTAAAGAAACAGATGTTCCGTTGCTTGCTGTATAGTCGCTGCTATTTAAAAGAACGCCATTGACGTAAACTTGAAGAGCGTTAACCGTATAGCTAACGGTAAAAGCTCCCGTTGGTCCTGTAAGAGAAAATGCTGTGCGCGTATAACCAGCCGTTCCAGCCGCCCCGGTAGGCCCAGTGGGACCATTTGTTCCAGAAGTCCCCGTTGGCCCTGTAGCGCCAGTTGGCCCTGTTGGCCCAGTATTTCCATTAGCTCCCGTTGGGCCTGTCGGACCAGAAGATCCAGTAGGACCAGTTGGACCAGCAACTGTAGAGTCGGCGCCAGTCGGCCCCGTAGGACCATTTACGCCATTCGCGCCCGTCGGCCCAGTTGGCCCAGCAACTGTTGAAGCGGCTCCTGTAGGCCCAGTCGGGCCGGCTGTTCCAGCATCGCCCGTAGGCCCAGTTGGGCCGGCAGAGCCAGCCGAACCACTCGCGCCCGTAGGCCCGGTTGGGCCTGTGCCGCCTGTCGCGCCGGTTGGGCCAACAATAACAGGACCAGGAACAGCCTGCCATCCTTCTCCATTCCATTGCCATGTGCGGCTATTGTAGGTGTAGTTTTGACCTACTGTTGGCGATGTTGGAAAATTAATAGCCATTTATCCGCTCCTTACGGCGACATTAACTCAATTGTGTAACCCCGCGCAACAAACTCTATGTTTGCGCTCGCATTACCCAATGTCACCGAAATTGTTAGTGTTTTAGCAGAAGATGTATTCTCTGATGCTGTTCCATACGCAACAAATGCAGCGTTATCTGTTCCCCAGCCAATATCGCTAACAGTAGCCGCTCCCAACATACCAGATGATGAGAACCGTTGCGATGTGCTAGAAACATTTGAGACAAACAATTCCATAACAAAGCTGCGTCTGTTTCCGCTTGTGGCGATGTTGCCAGACTGACCCGTAAGCGCAACAGTTGTCCCAAGCGCGGCTTCTAAGGCAATCGTCGTTGGAGATCCGCTGTTGTTTAAGAAATCACCAAACAATCTGATGCGATATGACGATCCAGTCGCAGGCGAAGAAACAGAATACGAAACAACAGACGTCTTCGTCGTCGTATTAACAATCGTCGTGTTTGAATAGCTATAAGACGTCAGGACGTTCCCACCAGAAGACCCAGTAGGACCAGTGGGGCCAATGGCGTTAATGCCGTATGTTTCTACCCATTGCTCACCAGAACCATCATCGACGTAGGTATATTCAATGCCACTATCGACATCTAACCAACGATCGCCAGCGGTTGCGCCAACAGGAGCAGTTGAAGATTCTGTGTAAGTTGTCGCTGGGCCTGTAGCGCCCGTAGGCCCAGTAGGCCCAGTCGCGCCAGTTGGGCCTGTCGGGCCTGTAATGCCAGTCGTAACAGGACCGCCGTCAGTCCACTGCGCGCCATCCCAAATCCAGATATGGTCGTCAGCCTGAACAATATACGCATCGCCCTGCACATTGCCAGAAGTCGGCAATGCGCCAGTCGTCGCAACCGTTCCTTGATATTCAATGCCAGCGCCAGCCGGGCCAGTCGCTCCAGTAGGCCCTGTTGGGCCAGCAACATTAGAAGCAGCCCCCGTTGGCCCCGTAGCGCCAGTCGGCCCTGTAGGCCCAGGAACGGAAGAATCTGCCCCTGTCGGCCCTGTTGGGCCAGTTGGGCCTATTGATCCAGTAGGCCCTGTCGGGCCAGGAACGGAAGAATCTGCTCCTGTTGGGCCTGTAGCGCCTGTTGGCCCTGTTGGCCCCGTAACGCCAATTGCGCCAGTCGGCCCTGTCGGCCCCGTCGGCCCTGTAGCGCCAGTCGGCCCTGTTGGGCCAGTTTCACCCGTAGGGCCTGTGGCGCCCGTTGGTCCTGTCGCTCCAGTAGGTCCTGTCGGGCCAATATTGCCCGTAGATCCAGTCGGCCCTACAGCGCTAAAGTTTCCAAGATCAACCCATTGAGAGCCGTCTGGGTCAGTAATCCATGTATATTCAATGCCAGTGGTTGTCTGTAACCATCGATCGCCTTCAATAATAGGCGAATATGTTGGCGCAGTAGGTGATTCGGTATATGTGCCAGCGCCTGTTGCGCCGGTAACGCCCGTTGGTCCAGTGGCTCCTGTCGGGCCTAAAGCGCCAGTCGGCCCTGTTGGGCCTGTTGGGCCAGAAGCGCCAACCGTGATCGGCCCAGCATCATCCCAAGACGCCCCATTCCAAACATAAAAATGATCATTGGCTGTAACAATATAAGCGTCACCATCAACATTGCCGGCGGTAGGCAAAGCGCCAGTCGTGGCGACAGTTCCTCTATAATAAATACCTGTTCCAGCCTGACCTGTTGGCCCAGTTGGCCCTGTCGGCCCTGTGGCGCCAGTTGGGCCAGCAACATTAGAAGCCGCTCCAGTAGGGCCCGTTGGGCCTGTTGGGCCTAAACCGCCGCCAACGCCTGTCGGGCCAGTAGATCCAGTAGGCCCAGTTGCGCCCGTAGGCCCAGATCCGCCCGTAACGCCTGTTGGCCCAGACCCGCCAGTCGGGCCTGTTGAACCCGTAACGCCTGTTGGGCCAGTTGGGCCAGCAACTGTTGAAGCAGCTCCTGTAGGGCCTGTTGGGCCTGTGGCGCCTGTAGATCCCGTAACGCCCGTAGGTCCTACAGCGCCAGTCGGGCCAGTAGGCCCAGTTGCGCCAGAAGGCCCTGTTGAGCCAGTAGGCCCATAATTACCTGTGGCTCCCGTTGGACCGCCGCCAAGAGCTGCAATTTGAGCAGCGGTTACACGAACAGACGCGCCGGCTTGGACTGCTTCTAGTTCCTCATTGCCGCTAAGTGAAATGGCCGGCGTGAGATTTGGGATCTGAATATTTGTCGCCATTATCCAAGCGGTCCTGTTTTTGGAACTTCATCCATATTATACGGCAAACCAGGATCGTTGTCGCCCGGCGCGTTAGGATTAGTTCCAGGTTCTTGATTAAGGCCGCCTGGAGGCTCGCCAGTTTGTTGCGTAACGCGAACTTGATCATCCTGCGTTATGCGCGTGTCGCCATTAATAACAGGTAATCCAGTCGTCGGGTCAATAGTATTTTGACCTGATGTCGCGCGCGTATTCGTTTCAGCGGTTACATAATCTTGCGTGCGTGGATTTTGAATTGGAATCGGATCAGCAGGCACGACAATTGCGCGCAGCTGTTGCTGCGGGACATCATTGCACGTCTCACACACAAGAATGCGAATGTTCATCAATGACGCGCCACGCCATTCATACTGCCAAGAAAGACGATCGTGGTTGTATAAAAATCCGCAACGATCACAAATGCCAAAAGCGCGCGGGTTTCGCGAGCTTACTCTCGCGCGACCATGCGGCCTCATCTAAAATATCCAGAAATTTGAGGCGAAATATATTGAGAAGCTGTTTCAATATTCTGAGAATCAGCAATATCGTAAGCTTCATCAGCAAGCGGCTTCATCAAAATCGCTTTTTCTGGCGCCCAAATTAACGCAAGACGCTGCGCAAGAGCGTAAGCAAATGCCTCCATCCACAAATAAGGTATTTCTACATTTTGAGCGTTACTAATATTGGCATCCTGTATTTGTCTGACGCGATAATATTTTAAACTTGTCTGCGATCCATCAGGAACGGGCCAAATAGTGACAGTAGGAGACAGAAGGCGATCAAACCAAAAAGTGGTTGGAAAGCCTTGTTGGTCTTTATTCGGGTAAGACGCATATTCTGTGCGGCTGATTGGCAATATGATTCGATCAATCGCAGGGCTGCCAAACTCAATATAAGCATCAAGAATAACAACCGTATTTGCGTCAACATTATAAGTTGATGTGCCTTGAACTAAAGGCGTCGTTACTAAATCAACGGCCCACAAGTTGACGCCCTGATTACCCCAGCGCGTTAAGATCATGTTTGATGCCATGCGCGCGGAGTCAAAATGCTCTTGCAATAATGAAGTTGGGCGCAGTCCAATTAGCTGATAGGCGTAAAGAGTCAGCTCGCCAAGCGCCGGATTGTAAGCATATGTGCCGCTTGTCGCCATTATAAAGCCTACCCTATTTGAGCAACAGTTATAATAATTGAAGGTGACGCAGGTTGATTTGGCGGGAAGGTTGAAGAACCTGTAACAGCGGCGACTGCATCAAGTCTAACGCCTGTAGACTGCCCAGAAAACCACACTTCATAATAATCGCCTGGAGTCGTGCAGGGAAGGCTAAGAGTAACCGCAACAATCATGCTGTTATTTTTAGGAACAGTTAAATAAGTGTTGGAGTTTGCTACGTCATTGCCGCCTTTTCTAAACCATATTGAGGCTTCTTGATCAGAACCTGCCGTGCAAAACGCAACAGCGGAAATTGAAAATAAATAATCGCCTCTTTGCGGCAATATAATTTTTGTATTATCTGCAAGGGAAATGCCGTTTGAATTTATAGTTGTATCGAATGTAACGACTTGAGCCAATACAGGATTAACAATCGCCTGATCTTGCGAAGAAGAAAATGTTGCATGCGGGTTTGGCGCGATATGGTAAGCCATTATATTATATTCCAGTTTAACCCATTAGAAATAACAGTTATTGATTCATATTGAGTTGATAAAATAAAATTTGAATCTCCATCAATTGTCTCAGAACCATCGCCATCTATCGTAATAACGCCAGTTCCGCTGTTTTTTACAATAAAATACTGGCCTTCCAACCCAACAGCCGTGGGAAGCGTGACAGTAAACGTCCCTGATGTGCAATTAACAACGCAATCTTCGTTATCAATTGTGTATGCGCTTGTGCGGTTGGTGAAAGGAAGCGTTGTAGATGACGCGGCGCTTCCTTCAGTCCAAGCAGGTCCGGTCATTTGTTCACCACGTTAAATTGAGCAAATGTGCCAGATACAGAACCAGAGCCACTGTTAAGCAGAATACGAGCATAGGTTGGCGTCCAATCAAAGTTAGTGAAGACATCGCCAATCGCCGTTATGGCGTCAGCGTCATTTGTGTTCAACCACGTCACAGCATTGATTGCGACAGGTGAGATGGCGTCATTTGGATCATCCATCGTTACCTGAACCGTATAATTTACAGTCCCAGTAGCATTGCACTGGATAGCTGTCTGTGCGTCAGCCCAACTATCAAGACGAAGCCACCTTGAGCCAGCAACAGTATTGGTGCCAACCGTAATGCCTGAAGCGCTTGTTGAGCCGCTTGTCGCAATCCGCGTAACGGTTTTAAAATCTACAGTTGACGCTACTGTTGAGCCATTCGTTCCTTGGAGAACTTCAGAAACAGAAGCGCTATTAAACGTCGTTCCATAAACCGTAAACGTAATAGCGGCGTCATTGCCTATGTTGGTAATTAAAACCCGGCGCGGATTATCAAGCGTGGCGACTCCGCCAGAGACAAGAGATCCGTTTAAAACAACATTTGCCGCCCCAGTAACTGTTTGCGATGCCGCAATATTATTTGCGCTCGCAGATGTAAGAGGGCCAACAGTAATGGTAATCGGCTGCATCTTAACTTTCCTTCTTACTTTTCCCAGATGGCGAAACAGGCCATGATTTTCTCGACGAACTCGTTTTCTTGGCAGCCATCAATCTTTTTTGCTCTTTTGTCATTGAGGCGGCAGCAGCCGCAGGGCGGCAAGCTGGATAAGGGCGTTTGCTTTTTTCGCCTTCTATTCTACCACATTCTTTTCCAGTTTTCACATCGCGCCAGTCTTCGGCAAACCATTTTCCTAAGCCGCCGCCAGATGCTTTGTTAACGCGATTGTCATCGCCAGACCATCTTCCGCCATGCTGCTTATACCATTTTGAGGCCCAAGCATTTGCATAAGCAGAAGGATAAACATCAAATTTGGCTCTAGCAGCAGCCTTAGCTCTGCCCCACAATCCAGAGTTTTGCGGTTTAGACGCCATGTTAGCAATCCCACTTGCGCAATGCTTTATTTATTCGGCTATTTGGATCAGCCGCTTTGGCAGAGCCCGTCAATTTCTTTTTCATACCAGTCATACGACTACAGAATGAAGAACGCCGTGATGCGGCTTTATCGCTTTTTGCAGCTTGTTCTTTTGATACAGGCGGTTTTAAATTATGGCCTTCGGCTTTTGCCGATGCGCGGCCCTTGGCATTTAAACCACCTTCTGGATTTTTTCCGGCAGATCGCTGCCAGGCAGGGCTTTTTGCCATTTATACCCCCAAAGAGAAAAACGGGGCCGAAGCCCCGCTCGTTCTTAGTAGTGAGAAGCTTTGCCGCGCGGCGTTCCGCTTTTAGCAGAAGAGAAAACGCCGCCGCCAGTTGCGCGAGCAGGCTTTTTGCCCTTAGCAGCTTCAGACATGACGGCCTTGCCGCCCTTCTTCATGCAACCGCCGCGAGCCTTCTCAGCCTTACCGCCCTTTTTAAATCCGTTGGTGCCGGACTTAGCTGATTTAACGACAGCTGGGCCGTCTTGACCTTCGTAAAACCCCATTTGAGCCTCCTAAATTAAGCAGCCGTAACCGCAACACCAGATGTAGCGCCATTTGGCACAGGACCCGAAACAACAACCGTAGCCGTTGCCGATGCCGTCCAAACAGCAGCGCCTGCAACCGTGCAGGTATCAAAAACAATCTTACCGCCTTGTGACGCATTAAAGTTCACAACGCCAGCAAGCGTGCTTGTGCCTGTGTTGAGGAAGGTGCAGCCTTTGAACAACTGGAATCGGTCAATTGAACCAACTGAGTTGGCGTCAATAAACCAAGGCGACGTCGCCGTTGCATACATCGGGAACAAGCAGTTCTGGAAGACGTTACGCTGCGATTGACCGCCAAATTTGATTGACGCGTTCGCCGCAGAACGGCTGATCGTGTCAAGACCAAAGGTGCAGGAATCAAACGTGTTCTCATCGCCATCATTTAAATAGACGCAATAAGAACCAGCGCGAGCCGCGCCATTTGCAGCGCCCATGCCGCCAAACTGGACATTCCAGAAATAGTTGCGGTCGCCAGAAATGTCAGCAAGCTGCTCATCCGTTGACGCCTGGCCAACGCCCTGGAACAAACTAAAGTTAGCAAAAATACAGCCAGAAGCCGTAATGCTCAAAAGTTTGAAGTTCGTCGTTGCAGTCGTCAAAGTTGAGATACGAGCGCGCTGATTGATCATTGTTGGCGCGGTAACGCCAATAAGGTGAGTTGCATTCTTCGCCCATGTCAAAGTTGACGTAAGACGCGCCGTGCCAGTCGTTGAGCCATCGCCAATAAGGACGATAACGTCATTGTTGCCAGCCGTTGCTGAATTATAAGCAGAGGTTAACGAGGCAAACGGAGTTTCTGGAGAAAGACCGTCATAGGCGTCAGAGCCTGTGGCTGGATCAACGAAGAAGTAAGTGCCGGTAAGCGGAATACCGCCAACCGTTCCAAGAACAGGAACGCCGAAGGACGTGATGCCATTCGGAAAATTAGTAAGAGCCATTGGATTCCATCCTTTGGGTTAGCTTCCTAGCCCCGTAGGGTTTCGGGAGTGGCTGTAGCGTTAGGATCGAGAGTTATTAGGCTCTCGAACAATGAAAGACGGGCTCGCTATTAAGCCCGTCCTCCGTTTCTATTTTAGGTTGGGAACGAACCGAAGATCGACCGCCAATTATAATATCCGAACGAGTATCTTTCATAACCT
>CAZZLB010000103.1:0-8603 GCA_964654655.1 uncultured Rhodoferax sp.
CCGCTCCTCGGTCCAGCTGCAGGCCGCCCCTGGCGACTCCCTCGCTGCGCCGGAGTTCTCCAACGACACCGATGTCTGCGGCGACAAGGGCACGCAGGACCGGGTCAACACTCAGGAGTACGTCATCCGCCTTGGCACCAAGCGCGGTATGGGCCCTCGCGTCTGCGTGAAGAAGGGATATGCTGCCTTCAAGGACAGCTATACTCGCGCCGAGGACTCGATGGCGAAGCTGATCACCCAGTACATCAACTCCGACATCCGCCATCAGTTGTACCTGCACGGCGCTTCGAAGATCACCTGCGCGAGCGGGTACAGCTTCGACTCCCTGTTTGCGGGCGGCACCGAGGCTGATGTGGGCCAGAAGTTCGTGGATGGCCTGAGCCCGACCGCGCCTCTGAGCTTCGCGATGCTGCACAAGGCTGCTCGCTATGCCAAGGAGGTTCTGTTCGCTGAGAACTTTGGTGGCGGCAATACCAACCAGCCGATGCATGCCCGGTTCATCGGGAGCAATGATATCATCGAACGTTTCCGTCGCGAGGCGGGCGTCAAGGATGTGTTGATCGCGCTGACCACCGGTTCCTACGACCTCGGCAAGACCGCTTTGACCTCCTACTCGTGGGACGTCACCCCTGGATTCCGAGGCATCGGCTTCGCCACCGACCAGCGTCCTCTCCGGGCGACCGGCTTCAAGGTGGACGGCACTCTTGATCTGGTGAACCCGGTCAAGATCGTCGAGGCTGGCACTGGCAACAAGGCGCACGCCATTGCCAACCCTGACTGGCTCGCCGCTGAGTGGGAAGTCGGCACACTGGTCTTCGCCAACAGCTTCGAACGCTGGGTTCCGGAGCGTTACGTGGGCGAGGGCAGCTTCCGGTTCGCCCCGCAGCTTGTCGCTGGTGAACTCCAGTGGCACTACGTGATGGACAACGATTGCAATACTTGGGGCGACTTCGGGTGGCACAAGTACCAGATCACCCGCGCCTTCAAGCCGGTTCGTCCTCAGCACGTCATCCACTTCCTCTACAAGCGTTGCGAGGATGATCTCGGCCTTGCCGAATGCACCACGACCTCCAGCACCTACACGGGCGCTGAGGAGAACATCGGCACCGGCACCGGGGTGTATCCGTACCCGATTGTCTAATCTGCTAGTGGGCTGACGGTCACGGGGAGCGCCGGGGTGAATCGCTACCACCCCGGCGCTTTTTCACTGAATGCGGGATGTTCACAGACCAGTGAACTGCACTAATTCGGTGAACACACAACCTTATGAAATGCCCGGGTGGATACTTATGCGCCGTGTGCCCGCTTGCGCCATGGTGCCCTCGGGCCTCTAAAACCATGCGTGGAATAGCCCTCTTCTCTGCGGCAGCCGTAACCCAACTCCCGAATATGCCTGACGTAGCCGATGGGGAGCACATCGTGAAGTGGGCCATCCAATCCGGCAGCTTCGCCGCATTGTTCGTCGTGTTCGCGTTTATTGCGCTCCAATATCTGGCAAAACAGCTCGCGGATGCCAAGTCTGCCGAGAGTAAGACCCATTCTGATGTGCTGAAACGGGAGGAAGTCCGCAGCGAGACGTATGCGAAACTGGTTACGGAATTGGCCGCGCAGCAGGCGAAGACCTCGATATTGCTTGAGAAGGTAACAGCGTCGGTTGACCGAATGGACAAAACGCTGGACGGCCTACAGAGCACCTGCAGAGCGATGCACGCCAAATGAAAACCATCTTTGGACTTTTCGGGCTGATCGTGTTGATCACCATTATGTGCCTGCAGAACGCCATCCACATGGACAGGCTGCAGACCGCGGCGCATCAGCAGACACAGGATTCCGACTATGACGCGGGGGACTAATGCCTGTACGAATTCTATCTCGTAGGTCCATCATCGACCGGAGCGGGGCCACCACAGGTCCCGGACTTCCGGCAGGAGGGACTACGGGGCAGGCTCTTACAAAAAGTAACGACATCTCCTACGCGGTTCAGTGGACGGACCTTCCCAGCACCATTTCGTGGGCTGACATAACGGACAAGCCGGACACGTTTCCTCCATCGGATCACGAGCACGACTCACTGTATTACACCAAGACCGAGGTAGACTCACTGCTCGGCGCGAAGTTGGATGCCAATTGGTGGTACAACGCCACCAAGGATACCGACTCGGTGGTGTTGCTGGATCTGGATGGCGTGGCGATCTACGAGCCCGGAGACGTGTTCGACAACCCTCCAGTGCCCACGCGGTATTTCGATACGCTGGCGGACCTTCTGGCCGAAGATGGCTCGACGTGGGACCGGGCCGTTACGAGGAACTTCGAAACTGGTGATGGAATTCGCGCTGAGTGGAGGATGGCCGGCGATCCACTGCTTGCGGACAACGGTTTCAACATCCGAGCGACGGTTGATGGTTATGGCTTTGCCGAACGCGTCGCGATATTACAGTGATGCGCCTGCTATGGGTAGCGGTACTGTTTCTTGCTAGCCTCGTTCCCTCCTTCGGGCAGGGAAATGCACGGCATGCGGACTCTCTTCAGCGGCTTCTCTCGATCAATCCCTATCAGGATGCTACCGCGGGCCGACTGTCGGTGGTGGTTGATTGGCCGACCACGAACACGTACTGGGGCGCTCCCCGCATCGCTACTTGGTACCCCACCAATGTATTCGCTACCAATTCGGTAAACGTCTTCACCTGCCCCAAGGGCGGGCAGTGGGTGTTCCTCGACAAGGACGACCCGATCCAGAACGCGCAATGGGGTGGAGGGACGAACAACTGGTACATCGACGTCGCTGGAAACCTCGTCCTCGGATCGACCAACGTAGCCGGGAAGCTGAACTCCATTGATCTGGCCCTGCAGACAGGGCTTGTCGGAGTAGCCTATGTCTGGGCGAACAACGTCTTCACGGCTTCCAACACGTTCACCGGGGGTCTGTTGTCTCCGGGACTTTCCGGAACGAACGCTTGGATGGCTGGGGAGGGTGCCTTTGCAGCGGGCAAGCGGGCCATTGCACTCGGAGTCAAGGCCAACGCTCACACCGACAAGAGGTCGATTGCTATCGGGTACAATGCGGACGCAGACAGTTTCGAGGGGTTGGCGATTGGATACGGATCCAGAACTGGAACAAACGATCTATCTACCGCTGTTGGATACAGCACATATGCTGGTGGCGGCGGGTCTACTGCCATAGGTGTTGGGTCAACGACATACGACGACGCCAACAGTTCAGTGGCCATCGGTGGTGGAGCATCTGTTTTCGACGGAAGCATATCCATCGGTCCTAACTCAGTATCCCAGGGCACAAATGGAATCTCGATAGGAACAGCGTCATCTGCTAGCACTGAAGGAGTATCTATCGGTTATCAAGCTGGTGGGTGGGCTGGTGGCGCTGGAGAATTTGGAATCAGCATAGGAGCACAGTCCTTTGCATTGCCTGGAACAGTCGATGCCATAGCGTTCGGACACAACACATCCGTAGCCCATACGAACTCTGTCGCTCTAGGCGCATACGCCACCACAACCGCGAACCACCAGATCCGTCTAGGCACCGCTTCCGAGGACGTCAGCATACCGGGCTCCCTGACAGTTGGTGTCACCAATATCATCGGTGAGTTAGCCTCCAAAGCTGCTTTGGTGCACAACCACGACGGGTCGAACATCACGTCCGGGTACGTGAGCGTCAATCGACTTGGCTCTGGTACGCCAACCACCAACACGTTCCTACGAGGCGACGGAAGCTGGGCCGTAATCACGACCAATGGGTCGAGCCCAAGCGTCCCGACGAATACCGTGACGGTGAAGGGGAATACCGTCACGAACCTGCTGGCCGGACCCAACACCGAGTGGACCATCAGCGGGCAGGAGGCGTACCCGTACATCCCGTCTGGGTCGGCAGTAACCAATTTCACCATCAAAGGCTACGGAGTCATCGACGGTACCCTTACCGCCACGAATCTCGGGGCTGACGCCAGTACAGGGGCTACGGAGTACAAGCTTCTGGTCCGGGATCCCGCCACCTCCGCGGTGCTCCCGATGACCGCCACGTTCGCCCGGGATACGTTCCTCGCGGTATCCCCGGCTACGCATGGGCACAGCATCCTGACCAATCTTGTGGTGACGGGGTCGGGGAACTCGCTGCTTGTTTCCAACAACACCACGATCAACGGCACCCTGAACGTCGGTGGAAGCAACTATGTCACCGGCACTATCGAGGCGATTGGTGGTATCTCCACTACAACCGGGGGCATAACGGCTACGAACGGAACCATCTCCGGGCTAGTGGTAAGTGCGGGAACGCTTCAGAACGGAGCCACGGTAAATACGTCGTGGGACACCAACGGAATTTTCATCCCATACTACGACGCCAACCCTGCGTTGGGGCGCAGGTACCTGTTGTCCACCCGAGGATCGGATTTCGTCAAGAACTACAACCTGCTATCGGCAACGAACTTTGATACTTCCAAGGTTGTGTTCTGGAACACGAACAACAACTTCACGGCGAGCAATACGTTCAACCAGCCGACGTTGTTTTTGGGGTCTTTGCGCTCAGTGGGCGGCTCCTACTTCTCAAGCATCACGGTCACCAACGACCTGTTGAGCCCAGGATCTGACGCCCAGTCGTTCAAAGCCGGTTTCGCCGCGAGCGCCACGAACGGAGCTACGGCAGTCGGAGCAGGAGCCCATGCAGAAGCTTACGACACAGTTGTGGTTGGTGCCTCCCACGCAGTCGGGTTGTTCGGCATCTCCATCGGGGCGCAGAATGTGGCGACCAACTACGCCTTGGCTGGCGGGTACCAAACATATGCCTCTGGCGTTGATTCCATATCTTTGGGATACCAGTCGGTTGCCGCAGGTAGTCACGGCATCTCCATCGGGTACAACTCCAACGCTCGTGAGTCTGCTTCCCTGTCAATCGGGTACCGGGCGAACTCGTATCAGAGTGGTACGGCAGTCGGAGGATCCGCCTATGCAGCCACCGGCTCCGCAGCCTTTGGTAATGCAGCCTTTGCGGGAGGCACGGATTCTGTGGCCGTTCTCGGAACCACGTCAGGAAGTTCGTCCGCGGCCATGGGCACGGGTGCTGACGCTGGCGACCATAGCGGTGCCTTCGGGTACAACGCCAAGGCGACAAACGCGTACAGCCTAGCAATCGGTCCGAGCACTGTAAACAGGAAGAGCTACTCCACCGCACTGGGGTACGCCTCCGCAGCAACGAAGGATCACCAAGTTGCGTTAGGCACTACGGGAGACGAGGTCTGGGTGCCGTCGATCCTGGTCGTCAACACGACCAACATCATCGAAGAACTGAACAAGAAGGTCACCACCAACCACGTCCATGACGGGTCTCAGATCACCACGGGCTACGTTTCGGTAAACAGGTTAGGCACCGGAACTCCCACCACCAACACCTTCCTTCGGGGAGATGGTACGTGGGCGGTGATTTCAACCAATGGTTCCGTAGCCCCCTCGGGAAATTCGGTAGGAGTGAATGGTAATTCGATTACAAATTTCATCGATGGCCCGAATGTAGCCTACACAATTTCCGGGCAGCAGGCCTATCCGTACATACCGGTAGGAAGCAGTGTCACCAATCTCACGATTGCTGGGACCACCACGTTGGGCGGAACTCTGACAGCGGCTAGCCTAGGCACTGATGCAACTCCCTACGGACCCACCTACAAGTTCTTGGTGCGCGACGAGTCCGGGTATGGAGTGCTGCCGATGAACAAGAATGATATCGGCACCTATCTTGGGTACTCATACTGGGCTCACGGGCACAGCACGCTGACAAATCTCACAGTATCCGGGGCAGGGATCTCACTTGCGGTTGCAAATAATGAGACCGTGGGTGGTACGCTGACCGTAACGGGAGATACCACGCTGGCTACCACATACACCGGGCAGGTGATCGCTTCCGGTGCTGGATCCTTCACTGGAAATCTGAGCACCACTGGGATCATCTCCAGTGGCGGTAATGCAACCTTTGGTGGACCCAACCTGTCTGTAGGCGGGACCAATGTTCTGGACTACATCGATTCCAAGACGCTGCCCACCCTAGCCACGAATACCTTACTTGGGCGCGGTACAGTAAGCGCAGGCACTCCGCAATCCATCACTGTGGGATCCGGGCTCTCTATGTCCGGGACCACTTTGTCAGCCAACGGCGGAGTATTCTGCATTGCATCTGGAAACACAATAGTCGGAGGGTCCGGTAACCTGATAACAGGGGTTCGCTCCGGGGAGACGCTGACCTTTCCCGCCAACTCTTTGGATGGAAAAATTATCCATATTGAGGCCCTGGGTGTATGGAGCACTGATACATCAAATTGGGGCGGCAACACCATACAGATTATCGTAGGAGACCTTGGGTTCACCATGACTACGGAAGAAGCGGGATCGGAGACTTTCTCGGACGAGCCTTGGAAATTTGAAGTGTTCATCCCGGCTAGCAATATCTCTTCCTCGTGGGGAACCTTTGACCGCAGGACGAACAACCCTCTGGGGAGTGGACTGGGGTATAGTACTTGGGTGGCCGACCCCGTAATACGTGACGGCTCGCTTAATACCACCATACCAAATACCATAAGCATGCCTATCACGAACAACGACCAGCCAATGGGCGCTGTAACCTGCTACCGAATGATCGTAACCCTCCTTTGACCTATGGGACGCAGAATAGACCAATTTGACGAGCAACTCACCGCGGTGTCGGTGAGCAACTCCGACTACATCGTGGGGTACAGGGCCGGGGCGAAGGGCATTCGCTTCCGTGTGTCCACCCTTCTCGCCAAACTCGTGGCCGGCATGGTCACCTCTGTTTTTGGGCGGACCGGAGACATTGTTGCGGCTCCCGGGGACTACTCAGCCTCCGATATTACAGGACTAGGGACCTCTGCTACGAAAGACGTGGGGACAACGGCAGGGACGGTAGCAGCAGGGGACCATGGGCACTCAACTTTGACCATGGATTCCATAGTACTGCGGAACGCGACCACTGGAACATTATGGAAGCTGGAACTCACCGGAGCCTCGGACGCCACCACGGAGCCCCTATGGACACCGCAATGAAGCTCATTTCGACTTTGGTGATGCTCGCACTGTCTGCCCTATGCGGACTTGCTGCTGATCCATTCCAGAATGTAACAGTCACCACCAATGGTGTTTTGCGGACGCCTACCAACTTCTTCACGGCGAACTCCAATTCCGTGGCTGAGGTGGTTACTACAAACTCCATTCCCGGGTTGGCCACTGCGCTGGGCGACCTGCAGTCTGGGAAGCAGCCCACGAACACAGCTCTGACGGCGTTGGCTGGTAACCCGGCGCTGTACCAGGCGACGAACGCCAACCTCACCACGGTCTCGGCGCTCACCGGAGGCACCTCATCCAACTACCTGCGCGGCGACGGGTCGTTCGCCCAAGTAGCAACGAATCAGATCCCCGGCCACGACGGGCACATTGCGAACCTCCAGACTGCCATCAGCGCGAGGCAGCCGGCGTCATCGGTGCTCACCAACGTCTCGGCTCTGACGAGCGGCACTAGCACAAACTTCCTCGCTGGGGATGGCACGTTCAAGCAGGTCACCACCAACATGATCCCCGGGCACAACGGGGACATTTCAAACCTCCAGTCCGCGATCACAGCGCGTCAGGTTGCGTCGGCTGCGCTCACGAATCTCGCAGCCAACGACGGCTCCGCTCTCACGAACGTGGCGCGGATCGGGTTGGGGCAGCCGGAGGTCAGCGGCGTGGCGTTTGATGGGGCTACGAGCGGAACGAAATTGGCAGGTCCTTCTCAGATCATTGGAACAAACGATTTCTCAATTTGGATGCGCGTCAGAATGCCTAGCGCAGTAAACAGCAAGATCCGAGACTGGCTTGCACTTACTCCTAACGCGTCGTCGGCTAATCCAGGTGGAGCCTTCCGCTTGATGACTGACAATAGCGGAGCCGTGCTGCTTTACGTGTACGGTGCTTCGTCTTCCGACTACACGGCAATCTACCAGAACAGCTTCATGGCCTCTAGGCTAAGCAAGACTGTTGATTTCATATTCACGCGCCAAGGAACGAACGTCGCGTTCTACGCCGATGACGTGCTCCAGACCATGAATTCGACGCAGGGAGGAACCCCTCCGGGATGGGGGGCATACATCACCAACACATTCATAACGCTCGCTCAGTATAATGGAGGCACGGCAAATATACTAGATACCACCATCTACCGCACCGCCGTCTTCAACCGCGCCCTGTCAGCCTCTGACGTGCAGAGCCTCATCAAGAACGGCATCGACCCTTCGGACCAGTGGGGCAACTCAACGGTGCCGGTGGTGAGTTTTAATCCGTCCACGCTGAATGGTGGGTTTGAGACGAATTCACTGAATGTTGCGGGGACGTGGAGTGTGGCGGTAAGCGGAGCATCTTCTGTAACAATCGACACGACCGGAACCAACGCCCACACGGGATCGAACTCCCTGAAGTTCACCGTCGATCCAACGAACAACTTCGCGTCATTCGCCGCAAACAACAGCGGGAATGTGCTTCTACCGAATGTCAGGTATCGCCTGAGTTCGTGGGTCAAGGCAACGCCAGCGACCACAAACTCGACGGCGTTCAGG
>CAZZLB010000104.1:0-8556 GCA_964654655.1 uncultured Rhodoferax sp.
CAGTTCCTGGGTGTTCGATGGGTACAGCACCGGCAAGCCGGCGGCGATGAAGATCTGGTCAGAAAAATTGGTGATGGTCGAGGACTTGGCACCGTGGTCGTCGCCGGCCAGCGCCAGCACACCACCGAGCGCGCTGGTGCCTGCGCTGTTGGCATGGCGCAGCACGTCGCCGCTGCGGTCCACACCCGGACCCTTGCCGTACCAGATGCCAAAGACACCATCGACACGCGCGCCGGGGAAGCTGCCTACGTGTTGCGAACCCCAGATGGCGGTGGCTGCCAGGTCTTCGTTGACGGCCGGTCGAAAGACAATATTGTTTTGCTTGAGCACCGCTTCGGCCTGCCACAGGTCCATGTCGTAGCGTCCCAGCGGCGAGCCGCGGTAGCCGGAGACATAGCCGCCGGTTTTCTTGCCCTGGGCCTCATCACGCAGGCGCTGCTGGATCGGCAGACGCACCAGCGCCTGGGTACCAGCCAGAAAGACCCAGCCTTCTTTGACCTGGTATTTGTCGGCGAGGGTGATGTCTGGCTGAGCCAACTTGTCAGGCGCGTTCATAAGCTACTCTCGATGTGCACAAGAGGGGCATTATCAGACAGCCAGAGCCTGCTTGCCCAGCACCTCGGGCTCATAGGCGTGCAGCGCGGGAAAACCCCCTGTGTGCAGGAACAGCACGTTTTCACCCGGCTTGAAAAACCCCTGCCGGCTCAGCCCGATCAGGCCTGCCATGACCTTGCCGGTGTAAACGGGATCGAGCAGGATGGCCTCGGTGCGCGCCAGCATCTGCACCGCCTCGACCATGGCGGCATTGGGCACCGAGTATTTGGGTTGCCAATAGCCGCCGACGCTGACAACGGACTCGCGTGGAACGGTCATGTTCAGGCCCAACAGGTCAAGGACCTCCTGTGCCTCCTTGTGGACCAGCGGCTCCTGATCGGCCGGATCGCGGCTGACACCGATGCCGACAATGGGGATACGGATGTTGTTGCCGACAAAACCCGCCACCAGACCACCGTGCGTGCCGGAACTGCCCGAGCCCACCACGACGCGCTCGATCTGCACACCCTGATCGAAGAGCTGCTGCTGCAACTCCTGCGCACAGACAACGTAGCCCAGGCCACCGAGCGCATTGGAGCCACCGCCCGGGATGATGTAAGCCTTGCGGCCCTGAGCCGCCAGTTCATCGGCTACCTGCTGCATGGCCTGCGCCATGTTGCTGCCCGCCGGCACCACCGTCAGCGCTTCCACGCCGAGCAGCCGAAACAGGAAGTGGTTGCCGCTGGCCGTCTCCTTGAAACTGCCGCTCACGCGCTCTTCGATCACAAAGCGGCACTTCAGCCCTTCCTTGACGGCAGCAGCCAGCGTGA
This sequence comes from uncultured Rhodoferax sp., assembly GCA_964654655.1. Classification (GTDB taxonomy): domain Bacteria; phylum Pseudomonadota; class Gammaproteobacteria; order Burkholderiales; family Burkholderiaceae_C; genus Rhodoferax. Next base: position 1,365 of record CAZZLB010000104.1, read on the forward strand.
TGCGGCAATGGTTGGACTGCGGCGCGCCGCAGGTAATCAGCGTATCTGCTCCCTTCGCCAGCGCATCGGCCACCAGGAATTCAAGCTTGCGCGTCTTGTTGCCACCCGGGTACAGGCCCAGCATGTCGTCGCGCTTGATCCAGATGCGGGGGCCCTTGCCAGCCGGACTGAGCGCCTTGGTGAAGTTCGGCAGAAATTCAAGCGGTGTGGCGCCGGCGCTGTAACGGCGACGCGGAAAACGGGACAGATCCATGTTCAGGGGCTCCAGCTTGCGTGGTCATCGATGGGAAAAATCGGACGCGGCATGCGCGTCCAGGGCAGGGTTTTGAGGTTGGGTGTGGTCAGACCCGGGCAGTCCACTTCCAGAATCCGCTCTGGCGGCGCAAACTCGTCAAAGGCGGCGCGGAAGTGTCCGCGGCTCTTCACCACCAGCGTGCGCACGCTCTGCAGATCGACGCCCAGCACTTCGAGCTGCGCCGGATCGAGCAACTGCTGACGCTTTGAAATCACAGCCACGCGAACGCCTCCGAGGTCGATCAGCGCACACGGGCCCATATCCTGCTGCGAGCCCTTGACCATGCCGCGCCGGCCAACAAAAGCGCCATCGGCCAGGCTCAGAACGCGCGCACCGTGGGTGAACGCCGGGGCGAAGCGCTCGTCGGTACTGTCGCGGTTGAAGTGCGCCTCAAAGTCAGCCCCCACGCCCAGCGCGTGCGCCTCTTGCGCCAATGAGGGGTCGGTAAACACGCCCAGCAGCACACCTTGTGCGCCTGCGCTGAGCAAGGCCTGCAAGAGTGTCAGCGTGTTGCCTCCACCACCGGCGCCCGGGTTGTCCGCCACGTCGGCCAGAATCAGCGCCGGCGCGCCTGGTTCGCAAGCGGCCAGCGCGGCCTGCACCGCCTGATCGATGGGCGTCAGGCGGGAAACAAATTGCGCGCGCCGATTCCATACGATGCGGGCGAGTTCCAAGGCCAATGCTGCGGCCGATGATTGATCGCCGTTGCGTGCCGTGACGGCGACGGCAAAGCCGCATTTGTCGCAATCGGCCAGTGCGAAACCACCGCACAGGGACACGTTGAGAATGGTGCCGCCAACATGCTGCTGAGCGATTTCAATCAGTTCAGCATAGGGCGTGCCGGGCGCGACCAGCTGGGCTGTGGCCGGCGGTACCAGCGGCAGCTTGACCAGTTCGACCACGCCGGGTCCGTCGGCGAGCAGCGTGTGCAGATGGCGCGCCGCCTCCTCGCCGCGTTCGAACAGATCGGTGTGCGGGTTGCAGCGGTAGGCAATCAGGGCCGACAGCGCGTCGGTCATGCGGCGCGAGACGTTGGTGTGCAGGTCCAGCACCGCCACGATCGGGACTTCGGGGCCGACGATGGCGCGGATGCGCGCAAACAGTTCGCCGTCGGGGTCGTCGCTTTGCGTAGTCAGCGCCGCGCCGTGCGAGGAGATGAAGACGGCATCGAGCGGAAGCGCCGAGCGCAGACGGCACTCGATGTCTCTCACCAGTTCCACAAAATACGCGTGTTCCACCGGGCCACCAGGTTGCGCTGCCGCCATGCGCAGTGCCACCGGCTGCCAGGGCCCCATGCGGTTCATCTGTGCCAGAAAACCGGCAGTGTCGGGTAGCGTGCGCGGCTGCTCCAGCGCCAGTTGCGCCTGCAGCGCGTCGCCGGCCAGATCGAGGGCGGCCGCAAACATGGCTGGCGTGCTGACTGGCGACCAGCGGTTGCACTCGATGAAGAAACCGCAAACGCCAACCCGCAACACTGCTGATGGCATGGATTATTCCGGCTTGATGCGGCTGACGACGGGTCGGTACATCTTCTGCTCGGCCTGCAAAAAGGCTTGCGCCTGCGCCGGACCGAGCAGACCGGGAAGCTCGGCTCCGAGCTTGGCCAGCAGGGCCTTGATGCTTGGCAACTCCATGGCCGTGTTGATGGCGCTACTGAGCTTGCTGACAACGGCTTGCGGCGTGCCAAGTGGCGTGTACATCAGGCCCCAGACCTGCATTTCGAGCCCTTTGAGGCTGGACGACTCGGCAAAGGTAGGAACATCCTTGATGATGGCGACGCGTTGACTTGAAGAAACACCCAGCGGCTTGACGCGTTTGCCGGCAATCATGGAGGCAGCGTTGGAAACCGTGGTGACGCCCAGGTCAATCTGCCCACTGATCACGTCGGTCAGTATCTGAGCGCCGCCCCGGTAGGGTATATGCACCATGAACACCTTGGCGCGCTCCTTGATCACTTCGGTCATGACGTGGGCAAAAGAGCCAATGCCGGCGGAACCAAAGCTGAGCTTGCCCGGGCTCTTGCGCGCCAGCGCGATCAATTCATCCACGCTGTTGGCCGGAAAATCCGGCCGGGTCACAAACACGACCGGCGTCGAACCGACCATGGCGATCGGCAGCATGTCTTCGGGCTTGTAGTTGACCGCAGGATTGATGAGCGGAATCAGCAGGGACTCGCTCAAGCCGCCATACAACAGCGTGTAGCCGTCCGCCGGCGAGCGGATCAGTTTTTGCACGCCGATGGCGCCGCCGGCGCCAGCCACGTTGTCGACCACCACCGGCTGACCCAGCAACCTGGAAAGTTCGGTGGCCAGCATGCGCGCGCCGATGTCGGAGGATCCGCCGGCGGTGAACGGCACGATGATGCTCAAGGGCCGGTTCGGGAAGGCGCCCTGCGCCCAAAGCGGTGCGCAGGCCAGACTGCTGGCTGCCGCCAGCCATTGGCGTCGCGAAAGCGTGTGCGAGAAGGGGGTGTAGCGCCAAGCCATGTTGTCTCCAGTCTGGTCAGGGGGATGATGGCATGGTACAGGCGACTCCCAATGCGCTAAAGTGCAGTCATTGCCAATTTAGAGGGTCATATCGCCATGCCACCGGGCGTCATTTCCGAGCACGCAGCCCTGCGCGTTGACATCCACTGGAGTGCCGATGTCATGGCGGGCGCCGCTCTGGCCGTGGTTGACGTCCTGCGCGCGGTCAACCTGCTCGCGGCCATGCGCTCGCCCCGTACACCAGCGCCCGCACGCTGGCGCTGGTGTGGTGCGCCGGGTGACGCTGTGCCACGTTGCCTGCCGCGCAGCGCTGGCTTTCGCGGTCTGGCCGACCTGCTGGTGCTGCCGGGCTGGCACGCCCAGAGCGGCCCGCATCTGGACCAGTTGGTGCTGCAAGCGGCAAGCCTTGGTGAGCGCGCCCGTCGGGTCCACAGCAGCGGCGGACTGGTCGCTGGTCTGTACAACGCTGCCACTCTGCTGGGCGCCAACGGCTTGCTCAAAGACCGCTCGGCGGTCGTGCCCTGGCCCTTCATCGCTTCCGTGCTGCGTCACGAAGTCGCAGTGAACCTGCTGACCGACCGCGCGTGGACAGGCGACCAGCGTGTCTGGACCTGCGATTCTGCGGTGCTGGCAAGCGAGGTTTTCCTGGACATGCTGCATCAGACGGCGCTGGCAGAGCTGGCCGCTGCAGCAGCCCATGTCATCCTTCATTCCAGTGACCGCCAGAAAGTGGCTGGACACATCGTCGAGGGGGAGCAGCAACGCCTGCTGCCAGCAGGCACCCTGGAGCGCGCCCGGTGCTGGCTGGAGGGCCACTTGACCGAACCCTACAGTCTGGCAGCCACGGCCGAGGCGGCTGCCACCAGCCCGCGCACGCTGCTGCGCCAGTTTGCCAGTGTCTACGGGCAAAGTCCGCTCGATTACCTGCACGGTCTGCGGGTCGTGCGCGCCCGTGTCCTGCTGGAAACGACTTACGTCAGCGTCGAACAGGTGGGGCGCATGTGCGGCTACCAGGATGCAGGAACCTTTCGCCGCATCTTCTGTCGCCTGACCCGTGAATTGCCTGCCGCCTATCGCGAGCGCTACCGCCTGCGCACCAGCCGCCAACGCTGGGGCGGCCCTGGCAAACAGGCGACAGGCGCGGTCTCGCCAGGGGCGCTCCCAACGTAGTACATTCCATCCTATGGCCGCCGTCGATCTCGCTCTTTCCGAACCCTCCAGCACCGTTCTGCCGGGGCTGGGTCGTGCGCTGGTACTGGCCGGCAAGATCGGGCAGCAGAAGGCCGAAGACATCTACCGCAAGGCACAAGGCGGGCGGACCAGTTTCATCGCCGAACTCACGGGTTCGGGCGTGGTGTCGGCTTTTGACCTGGCACACACGCTGTCGGCTGCCTTCTCCGCACCGCTGGTCGACCTGAACGCGATAGACTCGCCGCGTTTGCCCAAGGGACTGCTGGACCCCAGGATCTGCCAGGATTACCGGGTCGTCGTGCTGGGCAAACACAACAACCGCCTGGTTGTTGCCACCGCCGATCCCTCTGACAACGAAGCGGTTGAAAAAATCAAGTTTTCGACCCAGCTGCGCGTTGACTGGGTGGTGGCCGAATATGACAAGCTGCTACCACTGGTATCGAGCATCACTGCGTCGGCGGCGGAAACCATCGACAGCATCATCGGCGACGAATTCGAGTTTGATGAAACCGGTGCCGCCGAGTTGAGCGAAAGTGAAGACAACACCAGCGCTGAAATCGAAGATGCGCCGGTGGTGCGCTTCCTGCAGAAAATGCTGCTCGATGCCTACAACCTGCATGCGTCGGACCTGCACTTCGAGCCCTACGAACACCATTACCGGGTGCGCTTTCGCATTGACGGCGAGTTGCACGAAATCGCGGCACCACCGGTGGCCATCAAGGACAAGCTGGCCTCGCGCATCAAGGTCATCTCCAGGATGGATATCTCGGAAAAGCGGCTGCCGCAGGATGGGAAGATGAAGCTCAAGGTCGGACCCGATCGGGTCATCGACTTTCGGGTCAGCACCTTGCCAACCATGTTTGGCGAAAAGATCGTGATCCGCATTCTGGACCCCAGCATCGCCAAACTGGGCATCGATGCCCTGGGTTACGAACCGGACGAAAAAGAGCGGCTGCTGCAGGCCATTGGCCGACCCTACGGCATGATTCTGGTGACCGGCCCGACCGGCTCGGGCAAGACCGTTTCCCTGTACACCTGTCTGAACCTCTTGAACAAGCCGGGGCTGAACATCGCGACTGCCGAGGACCCGTGCGAAATCAATCTGCCAGGCATCAACCAGGTCAATATCAATGAAAAGGCAGGACTGACTTTTTCAGCGGCACTCAAGTCCTTTCTGCGGCAGGACCCGGACGTCATCATGGTCGGCGAAATTCGCGATCTGGAAACCGCCGACATCTCCGTCAAGGCGGCGCAAACCGGACACTTGCTGCTCTCCACGCTGCACACCAATGATGCGCCAGCGACACTGGCACGCCTGCGCAACATGGGCATTGCCCCCTTCAACATCGCCTCCAGCGTGATCCTGATCACGGCGCAGCGTCTGGCGCGACGCCTGTGCCCGAGTTGCAAGACGCCGGTTGAAATTCCGCGCAAGGCCTTGCTGGATGCAGGTTATCAGGACAACGATCTCGATGACGCCTGGATACCCTATCGGCCGGTCGGCTGTGCCAGTTGCACCCACGGTTACAAGGGACGCATCGGCATCTACCAGGTGATGCCCATCAGCGACGCGATGCAGCGCATCATTCTGCGCGACGGCAACGCACTGGAAATCGGTCAGCAGGCTGCCATGGAAGGCGTGCGCACGCTGCGCCAGGCGGGTTTGCACAAAGTTAAACTGGGTCTGACTTCGCTGGAAGAAGTTCTCGCTGTGACGAACGAATAAACCGGCAATCCAGAGGACACGATGGCAACTTCAAGGATCAAGGGCATCAAGGACTACGTCTTTGAGTGGGAAGGCCGGGACCGCAACGGCAAGTCCGTGCATGGCGAAACCCGCGCTGGTGGCGAGCACCAGGTGCAGGCTGCACTGCGCCGCCAGGGCGTGATGCCGACCAAGATCAGGAAGCGCAAGATGCGCTCGGGCAAGCCGATCAAACCGAAAGACTTGGCCATTTTCACGCGCCAGCTCGCCACCATGATGAAAGCCGGTGTGCCACTGCTGCAGGCCTTTGACATCGTCGGTCGCGGCAACCCGAACGCCAGTGTCACCAAGCTGCTCAACGATATCCGCACCGATGTTGAAACCGGCACTTCGCTGAGCATCGCTTTTCGCAAGTATCCCCTGTACTTCGACAATCTCTACTGCAATCTCGTCGAAGCCGGCGAGGCCGCCGGTATTCTGGACCAGTTGCTCGATCGCCTGGCGGTCTACATGGAAAAAACCGAGGCCATGAAATCGAAGATCAAGTCGGCATTGATGTACCCGATTTCGGTCCTGATCGTCGCTTTTGTTGTCACGGCCGTAATCATGATATTTGTCGTGCCGGCGTTCAAGGAAGTGTTCGCCAATTTTGGTGCCGACCTGCCGACCCCGACACTGATGGTGATCGCCATGAGCGGGATATTCGTCCAGTACTGGTGGTTGATTTTTGGCTCCCTGGGCGGTGGTTTTTACTTCTTCATGCAGGCCTGGCGCCGCAACGAGCAATTGCAGAATCTGATGGACCGCATCCTGCTCAAGATGCCGATCTTTGGTGTGCTGGTCGACAAGTCCTGTGTGGCGCGCTGGACGCGCACGCTGTCGACCATGTTCGCAGCCGGTGTGCCCCTGGTGGAGGCGCTGGACTCGGTGGGCGGTGCCGCCGGCAATTCGGTTTACCTGAACGCCACCAAGAAAATTCAGCAGGAAGTTTCGACCGGTACCGCATTGACCATTGCCATGGGCAACGTCGGCTTGTTTCCCTCAATGGTGCTGCAGATGTGCGCCATCGGTGAAGAGTCCGGATCGATCGATCACATGCTGGGCAAGGCAGCAGATTTTTATGAGGCCGAAGTTGACGACATGGTGGCCGGTATTTCCAGCCTGATGGAACCCATCATCATCGTCATTCTGGGTACAGTGATTGGCGGCATTGTGGTCGCCATGTACCTGCCCATTTTCAAACTGGGTCAGGTCGTCTGATGCTGATATCCAGCGGGATTGATGCTGCCCTTTTTGGCGTGCTGGGGCTGCTGATTGGCAGTTTTCTCAATGTCGTGATCCATCGCCTGCCGATCATGCTGGAGGCGCAGTGGAAAGCGGAGTGTGCCGAACACAATGGTGCAGCAAGCCAGGCCGACGCCGCGCCCTTCAACCTGTTGCGGCCAGCCTCCCGCTGTCCCCACTGCGGGCACGCCATCGGCTGGCATGAAAATGTTCCTGTCCTGAGCTATCTCT
>CAZZLB010000105.1:0-4176 GCA_964654655.1 uncultured Rhodoferax sp.
GATCGCATCCATCATGGCGGTGCAAACGGCAAACAGTTCCCGTGCCTGCTCAAGCGTGGCACCTGCCATGTCGCCAAAGTTATGGCCGGCACTGAAGACGGGTCCGTTGGCCGCCAGAATCACACCCAGCGCGTCGCTCTTTGCAACATCGTGCAGGGCCTGTGTCAACTCCAGCATGACATTCATGGCCAGCGCGTTGCGCTTTTCGGGGCGGTTCAGGGTGATGGTGGTGATAGCGCCATCTTGAGAAAGCAGCAGGTGTTCGTACTTCATGGTTGCATTTTGGCAGATCGGCACACGAACATGTTGGGTGGATCAGGCCGCCGGGGCACTCAGCTCCGCGGCTGTCCCCCGTCCTGCGGACTCCTCCTTTATGCCGCTGCGCTGAGCGCCCCACCAGTCCGTTCCCATGAGCCGCGTTCGCATCCGACTGGCACAAACTACTGGGTTGGAATGGCTTTGGAACGTGTCGCAACAAGCTTGCCACTGCCAGGCAAGCCGTGGATTTTTTCAGTTCAACCGAGGGGCCGCACGCCACGGCAAGCCGGAAATTTCGAGCAACCCCAGAATTCGCCGCCAGTATTGCCACCCTTGCGCGCGGTACGTTTCACCATAATGGAACCGCACTGTGGGCAAGCCGGTTGTGCTGCCACTGGCTCTTTGGCTTGAACTGGTGCGGCGGTAGTCGATTGCTTGGTGGCTTGCGATTGCTTGACCTGTTTGATCATGGCAAAAAGCTTGCTGCCATCTACAAGCTGCACATTGCGTCCGTCTGCGAACGCTTTGGCGTCGTCAGTGAACCGCCCGGATGTAACGACAAATCCGCCAGTCGCGCCCTTGGCAGCCATCACTCCATAGAGTTCACGCACCACCTCCACGCCAACTTTGTAGGCTTTCCACTGCTTGCACTGGACAAAGAACTTTTCGCCGCCCTTGGTCAGCACCAGATCAACGCCGCCATCAGTGCCGCCACCGCCGGTTTCGGTCACGCGGTATCCCTGCAGTGCATACGCTTCCCCCACCAGCATTTCAAATTCACGCCACGACATGCCATCAAGTGCATTGGCGCTCTTTGACTGCGCAACGTCGGTGATCAAAGCTGCGCGCTGCCTGCGCCGCATAAATGACATGGCTGCGCCCGCCAGACCGACCAGCGGCACGAGGTACTGTCCAACAGTAGCCAGTCCAGTAATGATGGATGCGGTCATTAACTGGCTCACTTGTCCTGGCTGAACTGCGCCGACCTTCACTGGCGCGGCCATGCGGTGAAGCACCAGATAGCCGACGATGGCAATTGCAACGCCACCCCACCACGGCACCAAAGCCACCAAATCCATCATGTCCTCAAGCGGACTGGTCTTCTTTTTCCGAGCCATCAACCTCTCCCTGTGCCTTCAATATTGTTGGTCGTTCGCAGCGGTGATTGTCCACTCTGATTCGATCAATCGTCGCAACTCCCGATCTGGCGAAATCGCTTTTTTGTATAGCGGGCTGCAGGGCGTCTCAGACAGCTTCATCGACAGCCAGCGCAAGTCGGCGGTTTGGTTGTAATCACGGTAGCCCTCGGCCAGATACGTGAACTGGTTCAACATGCCGACCAAGCTGCGGTTGGCGGTCTTGGCATATTGGAAATCGAGCATGGCATTCAACTCATGCTCAACCAGTGCGTGGGGTGCGCCGTGCGCGAATAGCACCGACGCCAAATACTCAGGGAACCGCTGTGCCAGTTCTGCAGCCGGAGCCAGAGGCATCAAGACTGGGAGCAATGTTCGTTCATTGACCAGCAATGCCACCTGCGGCTTCCAGAACAGGGCCGTGGCGTACCAGTTGCCGAGGTAGGTCGTTGGTGCGGCTGGTGTCGCACTCACGGGCAGTTTCACCCGGTCGAGCAACTTCTTGGTGCAATGAAGGCTAAAGCTCATGCCGCGAGATCAGACCTTGAGCGATTGAATGGGGCCTTTCAAAGCGGACTCTAGTTTGACCATCTTGGTGATAACGCGGTCTTGAAGGTCAGCCCAATCTGGCTCGGGCGTCTTCCATCCACCGTCTGTATCAAAGCAGATACGACAACCGATACGGCTTGGTAGCTCCTGCCAGTCCAATGCGCCGCCAAAGACTTTTTCAATATCAGCTTTTTGAGCATGCAACGCATGAAAGGCCGCCTTGTTTTTGGCATCGCTATCTTTACCCATGCTGATGTAGCACTCAATTCGGGTACGGTCTTCTGTCACTGATGTATTCAATGTAAATCCACTACGACCAATACCGCCCGAAATCCAGTGATCTGAAGACGTGCTTCGATTGGCGTACAGCGTCGTCTTCGCTTTTGAGCGTTCAATGAACTGCGTCCAAAAGCGGCGAAAGATTTCCTGTCGTACCGTCCGAACCTTCTTTACCTCCTGCGCTTGAGCACGAACTTTGATTTCGTAATCGGCAGCTTCTGGCAATGGGATGATTTGTGCCACGTCCACGAGCAGTTCTTCATTCATCCGGTAAGGCTTCAGACGAATGCAGGTAATGTCAATGCCATGTCGGTTGAGCCAAATTACGGACGTAGTTATCTCTGTAGAGAAGTCTGCGGAAACCAAGATGATGCGTACCTCATCTGTGAGTTCGGCGTCCTCTGTGGTGTCCAACTCCAGAAATTCCAAAATCTCCCGTCGTGCAAGCACCTCTGCGTCGACAACAGCGAGGCTGCGTGCGTAGGCTGCAATCGTTTGATCGAGCGTCATGCTGGACACCATCGCGGCGTATCGGATGGCCTGCAATTCCATGTGGCCGCCGTCTTCCGTTCGCTTGATCTCTACAACCACAAGTCGAGCTTGCTTGTCCAAGCACAGCAAGTCAATTCGCCGATTGCTTTCCTCCCATTCGCCGAACTCTTCTGCAATGACCATAAGGTCATCTCCGAGAACCGATATGTCCGCTTTTAATAGGCGCTGGAGATCGCGCCGCTCCAGGAATTTTTCTTCTACGAAAGTCGTCTGTTTGACGGGCTCTAGCTTTTCTTTGGCGACTCGATACAGAGGCATTCGTCTTTTCCCTTCATGCAATCAACCTATTGAGGCGAGCATCATTCCTAACTGCTATGCACCAACGAGCGACCGCAGACAGTTCAGGCGTTGGATTTGTCATCTCACGGACGCGCGCCCGAACGTCCGCCAGCTTTGCTTTTGCTGCGGGGTTGTTTCCTGCTCCACAGCGGGCTCTTGCCTTTTGAAAGTCTGCAATCAGCAGATCAACCATTTGCCATACTTTTCTGCGCGCCTCTGCTAGGGGCGCGTGTTCGTTGAGCTTGAGTCGCTTCACCGTTTCGATCATCATCGATCACGTATTTGACACGACCTTCACCACCACCGCCGCCACCCGTATTGCCGCCGGGTGGCATGTCATCACCATCAGTCTGGCCCGGCCCATAGGGTGCGGTCGTGCAGCAGAAAGCCATCGCCGTTGCTGCTGATGGCGAATGGGGCGTCGAGCATTTCGGCATAGGCCAGTGCTTGCCTTTATCGAAGCTCGTAGTCAGCTGGACCCGCAATGTGTTGAAAGTATTCAAAATTCCCCCTGGCTATTACTTTGTCATCTATCGACACCCTATGCTCTTTTGGCACATCAGGAACTGTTGAGATTAACCGAACTAGTCAGTGGCTCGGTCTGTCGTCACCAGCCACTGGAGGTACATCCGGCACCATAGCCAAGAACGGATCAAAGTCTTGACGGTTGCCCTTGGCGGCTTCTGCCTTTAAGTAATCCAGCGTCATCACCGAAGCCATCTTTTCCGATACGGCAGCGGCGATGAACTGGTTCACCGAAATGTCATCTCGCTCGGCCAACTCGCGCACTTTCTGATGCACGGAGTTCGGCAGTCGTACGGTCAATGCTGTCATGTTGGCCTCCTAAGCAATGTCAAAAGTTCGGCTGGGATACCCACTGCGGAGCCCTCGGCACGCCTCAAGAATACCGCACCAAGTCCGCAATCGCCTGCGGATAGATCAGATGTTCCTGGGTCAGCACGCGCGCCGCCAGTGTGTCGGCTGTGTCGCCAGGCAACACCGGTACAACGGCCTGCGCCAGAATCGCTCCGTGATCGAGTTCGGCCGTCACCTGGTGCACCGTCGCGCCGGCCACCTTGCAACCGGCATCAAGCGCCCGCTGGTGCGTGTGCAGTCCCGTAAA
>CAZZLB010000105.1:4276-8494 GCA_964654655.1 uncultured Rhodoferax sp.
CGGGCGCCGAATTTGCCGTGCCAATCATCGCGCTGCGCCGCTTTCACAATGGCCGCCATATTGGAGCCTGTGCCAGAGATCAAAATAACGATGTTTTTCATACCGGATCGAATTATGACCCTGACCCCCATTGAAGCCCGTGTGCTCGGCACCCTGATGGAAAAAGCCCGCACCGTGCCAGACAGTTATCCGCTGACACTCAATTCCCTGCTGCTGGGCTGCAACCAGAAGAGCAGCCGCGAGCCGCTGATGGAACTCGACGAAGCACAGGTCGCCAGTGCGCTCGACACGCTGATCAGCGCCGGCCTGGTGCGCTCCGCCAGCGGCGGGAGAAGCGCACGCTATGAGCACAACTTCCAGCGGGGCCTGGGCGTCTTCGAACAATCGGCGGTGCTGCTGGGCGTGTTGATGCTGCGCGGCCCGCAGACTGCGGCCGAATTGCGTCTGAACACCGAGCGCTGGTACAAGTTTGCCGACATCTCCTCGGTCGAGGGCTTTCTGGAAGAGTTGCAGGACCGCACTGCCGAAAAAGGTGGCCCGCTGGTCATCAAGCTGGCGCGCGCACCCGGCGCCCGTGAGCAGCGCTGGGCGCACCTGCTTTGCGGCGCCGTCGATCCGGCTCAGGCAGTGCCCGGCGCCACGGGTGCTGGCAACAACGCCGAACGCATCGAGAAACTGGAAGCAGAAGTAGCCCAGTTGCGTGAGACGGTGCAAAAACTTTGCCAGGAACTCGGCCTGTCACCACCTGGACAGCCATAATCGAACGACCGTGCTAAAAACACCGAATATTTGGAGGCCCCGACATGGATTTGGCATTTACCCCTGAAGAGCAGAAATTCCGCGCCGACATTCGCGCCTGGGTGCGTGAGAACCTGCCGCAGGATATTTCACACAAGGTGCACAACGCCCTGCGCCTGAGCCGCGACGACATGCAGCGCTGGGGCAAGATTCTGGGCAAGAAGGGCTGGCTCGGTCACGCCTGGCCCAAGTCTTTTGGCGGCCCGGGCTGGACCGCTGTCGAGAAACACCTGTTTGAAGAAGAGTGCGCTCTGGCCGGTGCGCCGCGTGTCATCCCCTTCGGTCCGGTGATGGTGGCACCTGTGATCATGACCTTTGGCAATGCAGAGCAGCAAAAGCGCTTCCTGCCCGGCATTGCCAGCGGCGAGGTCTGGTGGAGCCAGGGTTACAGCGAGCCCGGTTCCGGTTCGGATCTGGCATCCGTCAAGACCAAGGCCGAACGCCAGGGCAACAAATACATTGTGAACGGCCAGAAGGCGTGGACCACGCTGGGCCAGTACGGCGAATGGATTTTCTGCCTGGTGCGTACCAGCAATGAAGGAAAGCCGCAGACCGGCATCAGCTTCCTGCTGATCGACATGAAGTCGCCCGGCGTCACGGTGCGTCCCACCGTGCTGCTGGACGGCGAACCCGAAGTCAACGAAGTCTTTTTTGACAACGTGGAAGTCCCGGTAGAGAACCTGATCGGCGAAGAAAACAAAGGCTGGACTTATGCCAAGCACCTGCTGAGTCACGAACGCACCAATATTGCCGACGTGAACCGTGCCAAGCGCGAGCTCGAACGCCTCAAGCGCATCGCCAAGGCCGAGGGTGTTTACACCGACACGCGCTTTCGCGATGAAATTGCCAAGCTCGAAGTGGATGTGGTGGCGCTTGAGATGCTGGTGCTGCGCGTGCTGGCGGCTGAGAAATCGGGCAAGCAGTCACTCGACATCGCCGGCTTGCTGAAGATTCGCGGCAGCGAAATCCAGCAGCGCTACAGCGAACTGATGATGCTGGCAGCCGGTCCCTACGCCCTGCCCCTGATTCACGAAGCAATGGAAGCCGGCTGGCAAGGCGACGCGGTTGGCGCCGCCTACTGCGCGCCGCTGGCCTCGACCTCTTTCAACATGCGCAAGACCACCATTTACGGCGGCAGCAACGAGGTGCAACGCAACATCGTGGCGCAGACCGTTCTTGGCTGACGCCTGTGCGAACGGCCTGCGCGATGCGCACACCACGAATCCCCCGTGCCCCCTCCGGGAGGGGGTTCTATTTAGATGAATGCAGGTGACCAATATGGACTTCGATTTCACAGACGATCAAGAACAACTGCGTGACGCAGTACGCAAATGGGTTGACAAGGGCTACAGCTTCGAGCGCTACCGCGCTGCCGTCAAGGCTGGCGGCTTCTCTCGCGGCGCTTACACCGAGATGGCCGAACTCGGCCTCTCAGGCCTGTACGTTCCCGAAGAACATGGTGGCATGGGCATGGGGCCGGTCGAGGGCATGGTGGTGATGGAAGAGTTGGGTCGCGGCATGGTGCTCGAGCCGCTCAAACAAAGCCTGATTGCCGGCGCCGTGCTGGCCGGCTACGCGCCCGAGGCGCTCAAGTCTGAGTGGCTGCCAAAAGTTGCGGGCGGCGAAGCCCTGGTGGTGCTGGCCTATCAGGAACGCGCAGCGCGTTACCGGCTTGACGTCTGCGAAACCAGCGCCACGCCATCGGCGTCGGGCTGGCAACTCACGGGCAGCAAGAGTGTGGTGCCGGCAGGCGACCAGGCCGATGCCTTCATCGTCCCTGCCAGCATTGACGGCAAGCTCGCCCTGTTTCTGGTGCAACGATCCGCCAGCGGTGCGACCACGCGCGGCTACGGCACACAGGACGGCAGCCGCGCTGCGGAACTGAGTCTGCAAAGTGCCAGTGCAGAGCTGATCACGCTCGACGGCCTGACCGCGCTGGAGCATGCTGTTGACATCGGCATCGCCGCCACCTGCGCTGAAGCGGTGGGCGTGATGGACAAGACCATGGCGATCACCGCCGAATACCTCAACACACGCAAGCAGTTTGGCGCTTTCATCAGCAGCTTCCAGGCACTACGCCATCGCATGGCCGACATGAAGATGCAGCTTGAGTTGGGCCGATCAATGAGCTACTACGCAGCGCTCAAACTCAATGCACCAACAGCAGAACGGCGCGCTGCGCTGGCACGCGCCAAGTACCAGTTGGGAACGTCCATGCGCTACGTCGGTCAGCAGGCAGTGCAGGTGCACGGCGGCATAGGCGTGACGGACGAATACATCGTCAGCCATTACTTCAAGAAGTTGACGCAGATGGAAATGACCTTCGGTGACTCCATGCACCAGCTCGGCGAAGTGGCCAGCCGGATGCAGGACACGGCAGGTGTTTTTGCCTGAGGCTGTTCCTGCTCAGCGCACCAGACGAAGCAGCACGGTGGGGCTGTAGCGATTGGTGCTGACTACGCCACCCAGTCCGAAATCGACGGCCCAGGCCAGCGACGGCAGTCGCACGTCGGGGCTGGATGACCAGTAGAGACCACCGGTCGTGAGTGGAAACGCGTTGCCGTCGATGGCCGGATCAAAGCGACTCGTATCCACCAGACTGGACAGTTCCTTGACATTGGGTATGCGCCAGGCGGTCTGTGTCTTGGCATAGGCGAGCGCCTGTTCGTGCGTGAAGGTGCTCGGCGTCCCGGCACAAATACCCGCGCTCCAGACTTGCCCTTCGCTGCAACGGCGCCAGACCAGTCCGGCCAGAACATCGGTCACTTCAGCACCGCTGCTTGAATAGGTGTAACGCGCCTGCGCCTGCGCCTGACCGACCGAAGTCAAACCGGCCACCAGCACCAGGACCCACCATGGCCCGCAGGGGAACAGTCTTGCAATTCTTCTCATGGAAATCTCCTTCAAATACCTCGCCGCCAGTCCATGGGACCTC
This sequence comes from uncultured Rhodoferax sp., assembly GCA_964654655.1. Lineage (GTDB taxonomy): Bacteria > Pseudomonadota > Gammaproteobacteria > Burkholderiales > Burkholderiaceae_C > Rhodoferax. Next base: position 8,010 of record CAZZLB010000105.1, read on the forward strand.
GCTGGCGCCTGGTCAACGCACAAGGCGTGCATAAACACCGCTGCTGGCGTTGCTGTCAGGTGCGACACTGCCGCGAGTGAAATCCACCAGCCAGACATTCTTCAAATTCGGTGCGTACCTGGTTGCCGAATAATAGGCGCCAATCCTCGCGTCCACAAACCAGTTGGTATCGATAGAAAAATACAAATCAAGTGAACCATAATTCACCAGACTCTGCAACTCAGTGCGCGACGGCAGCCGCCAGTCGGAAAAACCACACAAGGCGGCCGCATTGGTGGCCACCTCCAGCGCCTTGGCCTCGAGATTCCTGGCGTCACCCGGCAGTGACACCAGCGCGGTGCTCTTGCCCTGCCACACCAATCCCGTGACGTTGTCCTTCACGCAATCCGTTTTGGCATACGACCCCTGAACCGCCGGATTCTGACTCGATTGCCTGATGACGGTGCTATAGCTCAAACCCACCTGCCCATCCGCGCCATCGGAAC
>CAZZLB010000106.1:0-8467 GCA_964654655.1 uncultured Rhodoferax sp.
CACCTCCAGCCACCAAGACCCGGTCGCTGGTGCCTGCACACTAAAGCGCAGCCAGTGCACGTTGCGGGTGTAGCCCGCGCTGAGCAGTCCATCGAGTGGCTTGAAGCGCTTGGATGCCTCCGGGGCACTGACACTTGTGATGGTCTCGCTGCCATCGGTATCGACCAGTACGGCGAGACTCTGCACGGCAATCGGCTTGGCCAGGACAGTGAGGGGAAGACCCAAGGCCAGCAGCAACATTAAAGTGCCAAGGACTTTGAGGCAGGCTCCTAGGGTTTTGGAACAGGCACTCACCATGGATACGGACATGCGCGCTGGCGTATCACGAGCGAGTGGTCGTGCCCCACGCCCCCCCGGCGGGGTCGGCGCGTTGCTCCAATGCCTTCTTGATGGGCTCATTCGGTCACATTCCGGGTTGTACTGCCGGCAAGTCGATACAGGGTTTGTGTGCATCGGGACGGTACACCCGAATCGATCTGCGGATTTATTGAGTTTTGTTAAGACCGTCTTCGAGATCGAGCGCCATTGGCCACCAAACCAATAAACTTCTTCTTTCAATTCACATTGTCGAAACAGTCGTGCTTTGTGTCCTACTAACATCTCTCAAAGTCGGCAATTCGGCTCAGGCGATGGTGACGAAAGACCACGCGCTTCCGGTTCTAAATAGGAGGGTCAAGTTTCCGTGAAGATTCAACAAACCCTGCTGCAAACAACTCAGGATGCGACAGGCAAACTGAAACCTTTGGTCGATGTGGCTCCACAGCTGGTTACGATCTTCGGAGCTTCATCGTTTTTGACCGATCCCCTTTTCGTCGAAGCGGTAACGAAGTTGTTCGCTGGCGCTGCCGTAGTGGGGTGCAGCACAGCTGGTGAAATAAGTAATGACGGGGTTGGTGATGACAGCTGCACCGTCACTGCCGTCGGTTTCGACGCAACCCGGGTTAAATCTGTCAGCAGTGCCTTGTCAGCTATGAGCGACTCCAGAGCCAGTGGAGAGCGCATCGGCAAAGCCCTATTCGATTCAGAACTGCGCGCCATATTGGTGTTTGGACCCGGAGTGCAAATCAACGGAAGTGCATTGGTCGACGGCATCACCTCGATCGTTGGCAGCAGTGTGCCCGTGATGGGCGGTCTTGCTGGCGATGGCGGGGCATTCAAGCGAACCTGGACCTGGGGGGTCAATGGTGTAACCGACAACCATGTGATTGGCCTTGGCTTGTATGGAAACTCCCTGGATTTTTCCTATGGTTGTTTTGGCGGTTGGGAAACGTTTGGTCCTGAGCGTCGAATCACCCGTTGCGATGGAAACGTTCTTTACGAACTTGATGGCAAACCGGCGCTTGACATCTACAAGCGCTATTTGGGTGAGTACGCCAGAAATCTGCCTGCCTCCGGATTGCTTTTTCCATTTGCAATTCTTGGGGAGAATCGCAAGGCGGTTGGACTGATTCGCACGATTCTGGGCATTGACGAGAGCAACGGCAGCCTTACCCTGGCCGGTGCGATTGAATCGAACGGCTACCTCAAGCTCATGCATGCGAGTACCGACAAACTGGTAGATGGTGCTGAAGTTGCAGCCGAGGACGCCCTCGGCATGCACAGTGGAAATGGCGATGGCTTGGCGATTCTGATCAGTTGCATAGGCCGCAAACTGGTGATGGGAGAACGGGTTGACGAGGAAGTGGAGGCTGTCAGTTCTGTCTTGGGAAGCCACGTCACTCGGACTGGCTTCTATTCGTATGGTGAAATCAGTCCGTTCGGTGCCGGGGGCAACTGTCATCTGCACAACCAGACCATGACCATCACCTGGTTGAGCGAACGCTAGGCAGTCCACAAAATGCATCGCATTCTGCAGCGCCAACTAAAGCGCACGCTCGGGCTGGCTGACGAAGAGGCTTTTCGCAAAATGCTGGTCGCTGCGGCCACCTTGGCAAGTCAGGCCGATCTCGACCCTGCAGTGGCCTGCCTGCTGGAAAACTTCGGCGAACTTCTCAAACGCGTCGAGGCTACCTATGAACAGTCTGATCGTGATCTGCAATTGAGGACACTCAGCCTGGAACTCAGCTCGACAGAACTGAGTGACGCCAATACCCAACTCCAACAAGAGATGGGTGCGCGGACGCTGGCGCTCCAGTCACTGCACCAGACCTTGACAGAATTGCTCAGGGCGCAGCATGCTGGCCATGAACTGGTTGAAGGCAAACTGTCGAACACTTCAGGCGATGACTTGGGCGCTGTGGCTCAAATGATCGGAACGCTGGTTCGGGACGGTGAGGCAGTCCGCCGAGCACTGCACAACCAGAAGTTTGCACTCGATCAGCACGCGATTGTCAGCATCACCGATGGTGATGGAAATATTACCTATGTAAACCAAAGATTCACTGATATTTCCGGCTATACGCTCGATGAGTTGGTGGGGCAAAACCATCGTCTGATCAAGTCGGGTGTGCATCCATCTGCGTTTTACCGCCGGATGTGGGAAACCATCCGTGCCGGCAAAGTCTGGCACGGAGAATTGGCGAACCGCAGTAAATCAGGGGAACTCTACTGGGTTGCTTCGACCATTGTTCCCTGGCTGGACGAACAAGGTCGTCCGTACCAGTACATTTCCATCCGCACCGACATTACAAGCCAAAAAACGATTGAATTGGCGCTCGATGAAGCCCGTCGCCGTGAGTTGGAGATTGGCCACCAGATACAGCGTTCACTCCTGTTTGGCGACATTCCGGAGGGTATCGTCGGCGCAGATATTGCCACGTATACCGAGGCTTCACAAGGAATCGACGGCGACTTCTACGCTGTTCACCGCTTCGGCGCTGATTGTTTCGAGATCCTCGTCGGCGATGTCATGGGCAAGGGTGTCCCGGCGGCTCTTATCGGCGCTGCCATCAAGACCAATTACAACCAAATTCTGGCTGAACTTCTGTCCGATCAAAAGGGGTCGAAGGAACTTCCATCGCCTGCCGAAATCGTTAATCTGTTGCACCGAAACCTGACGCACCGATTGATCGACTTGTCGTCCTTCTCGACACTCGCGCTGTACCGTTTTGATCTGAAGGCTGGCGAACTGACACTGGTGAATGCAGGCCACACGCCGTGCTTGTTGCTGCGCGGCTCAAGCGGCGATGTCGAGACAATTTTGGGCAGCAATATTCCGATTGGCGTTGTCGCCGAGGAGCATTACGTACAAAAGACGATTCAGATCAATCCCGGAGACAAATTGCTCGCCTATTCCGATGGGATTACGGAAACTTGCAATTCAGACGGCGAAGAATTTGGACTTGATCGGCTCGTAGGCCTGGTGAAAGCGGCAAGTCAGGAGAATATGCCGCCTGGAACTCTGCTGCAATCGATGCGCCATCAACTGCATGCATTTGTCGGCAGCAATCGCCTCATGGATGATCAGACTGCGGTGTTTGTAGAGCTGTGTTCGGGCCGGGCTGACGGTGTGACTTGTGCCTGTCGCTATCCGTACTCCACGAGTTTGCCTTGGCGATTTGAGGCGATATCCGAGCTTCGGGTGGCAATCGGCAAAGTTGCTGCTGGTATGCCAGAAATCGAACTCGCCGCATTGACGCTGGCCGCCGTTGAGGTTCTCACCAACGCGATTCGGCACGCGCCACAGTCTCTAAAGGATGCTGCAATCACTTGTAGACTGCTCTGCTCTGAAACTCAAATGTCGGTTGAGTTGATCTATCCATCTGCGACAGTATTTGAGCCATCCGGATTACTGGAACCGGATTTCAGTGGTGAAGCCGAAGGCGGATTCGGTATTTTCATCATTCATCAATCAGTAGATCGGGTGCAATATGCGGCACCCCTGCCTGGCATTTGTGCTGTTCGGTTAGTCAAACATTTCCCCGCTCCCGACTGTCATGTGTTTGCCGTCAGGTAGTTCGACGACTCTGGCGGCAAAAATGGCGTGACCGATACAAGGTGCTCAGCTCGCCGAATTGACCGTCACCTTCGTGTCTGTTGGGACTGCGGAGATAACCCAGCCAAAAAGCAGTTCATGGAGCAAAATCAGGCGAAGCTAAAGAAACAGAAAGCAGTGCCGCTAAGAACGGATGAGGGTAGAGCCGTGCCAAACACGAGGTCGCAAATCACCGATCTGGAACCCAGGAGGGTCACGGCAGTGGGGATAAGAAGCAGGGCTGGCAATTGACGTTGTTATCACCTGAATCACTTTTTCGCCCCGCAATCTGATCAAGCCAGGCCCGACATGAGACTTGGCACGGACAAGAAAGGCAAAATTGATGTGCGAATCGAATTGCGCACCCGCAAGAAGTCGTGGGGCGAGCTTGCGCCGAAACACATGAGGGTGCTTGGCCTGCTGTTGACCATCCTGATGACCTGCCTGGGTGGGCCGGCCGTGGCTGGCCGGGAGGCCACTCCCACTGCTCCCGCAACGACTGGCGAGCATGCTTTGATCCTGGTATCTGCCTACCTAGGGGCTGCAGCTACCGACCAGTACGTTTCAGGATTGATCACCGGACTGAGAAAGGGTGGTATCAAGAGCAGCGACATCCATGTTGAACATCTCGACCTGGCGCGTCACGCCAGCAAGGACAGTCGACAGGCGATGGCCGCACTGTTGATGCAAAGGTATTCCAAGGTCCCCATGGATCTGGTGTTTTGTATTCAGCAACCTGCGCTGGACTTCCTTCTGAATGAAGCCAAGGGTCTGGCGCCACTGGCGACGGTCTTGAGTTGGACCGCGCAGTTGCCGCGCGGCGCCGAATCAGATCCAAGGCGGTTTGTTTTCCAGTCAACACGATTCGACTACCGCGGCACGCTTGAACGGGCGCTGGAGCTTTTCCCCCGCACCGAGCGCGTTATAGTGATCCAGGGCAGCAGTGAGGTCGAACGTTCGCGCGCGGAAAATATCCGAGTGGACCTTGCGCCATGGCAAGGCAAACTGCAGATCGAAGATACCCAGGCTTTGAGTTTTGCCGAGATTGAAGCCAAATTGGCGAACGCGCCAGAGAATACCGTCATTCTCGGCGTTGGTATAACTCGTGACGCCAAAGGCCAGATATTTGTGCCGCCAGAGACGGTTGCACGGTTCCTGAAAGTGGCACAAGCCCCTTTTTTCGTCCTCGTCGATTTGACAATAGGTACCGGAACGCTTGGCGGTGTCGTGGCGCGGCTCGGGGACAGCGCAGCCCAGTTTGCGTTAACAGCCACCGACATACTGCGCGGTAGCCGCCGGCTCTCAGAGCACGTGACCATCGTTCCCGATACGCCAGTATCCATGTTTGACTGGGAGCAAATCAGGCGTTGGGGTGGCGATGCGAGTCGCCTGACCGGCAATCCGGTGTTCGTGAATAGGGTGCCGACATTTTGGGAGCAATTCAGGTTCTATGTGATCGGCATTGCTGCATTCGTTGTCGCCCAGTCGATGTTGATCGCTTTCCTGATCACGAGCATTCGCAACAAAAGGAAGGTCGAGCGGGCGCTGCAAAAAAGCGAGGCGCGCAGCCACGCAATCACCCAGTCGGCGCACGATGCCATCGTAACTGCTGACAACGCAGGAAACATCGTTGGCTGGAACCATGGTGCCCAGATCACCTTTGGCTACGCCGAATCCGAGGTCATGAATCGCTCCTTGGCGTTGCTTATGCCTGAGCGCTTGCGAGAGCAACATCTGGAAGGCATGAGGCGGATCGGATCCGGCGGTGAGCACAGGGTGATTGGCAAGACAGTTGAATTGCATGGATTGCACAAGGACGGAACAGAATTTCCCCTGGAAATTTCGCTCTCCAAGTGGGAAAGCGACGATGGCTGGTTCATCAGCAGCATCATTCGCAACATCAGTGACCGTCGGCAAGCGGAGCAAGCCCTGCGCGAGAGCGAATCCTTCAAGAGCAGCATCCTCGATTCCCTCGATGCCGAATTTGCCATTGTGGACCGCAACGGGTTGATTCTGGACGTCAACCACCGATGGCGGCAGTTTTCTTTGGAAAACAGCCATACACCCGGCAAGCCTGCGCCGCATACGGATGTGGGGACCAATTACCTTGCAATTTGCGCCGCCGCAGGAACTGATAGCGGTTTGGAGGCCAGCGCCGGAATTCAATCGGTGCTGGAAGGGCGTTTGCCTCGCTACAGCCTTGAATACCGTTGCGATTCACCGCAACGCCATCGCTGGTTCTTGATGACCGCCATGCCCTTGGGCGAAGATGCCAAAGACGGCGCAGTCATCATGCACACCGACATCTCTGAGCGCAAACAAGCCCAGGCCGTCGACGCATTTCTTGCGCAGGCTGGCAGCAGTCCAGACGCCGAACCATTCTTTGATGCCCTGGCGCGCTTCCTGGCGGAAAGCCTGCAGATGGACTACATTTGCATTGACCGTCTCGAAGGCGACAAATTGAACGCCACGACCCTGGCTGTTTGGCACAACGGCCAATTCGAGGATAACCTGACCTACGCATTGAGGGACACGCCCTGTGGAGATGTGGTTGGGCAAAAGGTATGTTGTTTCCCAGCCAGTGTTCGCCAGTTCTTCCCCAACGATGCGGCACTGCAGGAACTGCATGCCGAAAGTTACATTGGTGTCACCTTGTGGAGCCATACCGGTCAACCGATCGGCTTGATCGCGGTGATTGGTCGACGTGAACTGAGCAATAGAGACCTTGCGGAGTCCACGCTGGCGCGTGTGGTCGTGCGAGCGTCTGGAGAATTGGAACGATTGAACACAGAAGCGGCGATGTACCGTAGCGAAACCCGCTTTCGTGGTGTATTCGAGAAGTCCTATGCGGGAATTGGCGTGGCTGACGCCAACGGAACTTTGCTCGAAGTCAACGATAACCTGGCGCGGATGCTGGAGTACAAGCACCAGGAATTGATCGGCATGAATATCGCTCAATTCACCCATGCCGATGACCTCGCGGTGGAGACGGTCTATCTGACCGAAATGCGGGCCGGACAACGAGACGAGTACCGGATGAACAAACGTTACCTGACTCGCACGGGTACCCTCATCTGGGTAGATCTTTTGGTTACTGTCGTGCGAAATCGTGAGGGCAATGCGGTCAATGTGATCGGCTTGGTAGTGGACATACGCGAGCGAATGAAGGCCGAGGCCAAACTTCAACTTGCCGCCAACGTCTTCAGCCATGCCCGCGAGGGCATCGTCATCACCGACGCCAGTGGGACCATCATCGATGTCAACGACGCGTTCACCCGCATCACTGGCTATGGCCGCGAACATGTGCTGGGACACAGCCCGAGCATCCTCAAGTCCGATCGTCAGGACAAGGCTTTCTATGAAGCCATGTGGCACGCTTTGTCCGAGCACGGACATTGGAGCGGGGAGATATGGAACCGACGCCAGGACGGCGAGACCTACGCCGAATTGCTGACCATCAGTTCGGTGCGGGATACGGCGGGCGTCGTCCAGCAATATGTGGGCTTGTTCTCCGACATCACTGCGATCAAGCAGCATCAAAGTCAGCTGGAGCATATCGCCCACTTCGACGCGCTGACCAGCCTGCCCAACCGCGTGCTGCTGGCCGACAGGCTACAGCAGGCCATGGCGCAGGCTCAGCGGCGCGAGCATCATCTGGCGGTGGTCTATCTGGACCTCGATGGCTTCAAGGCCATCAATGACAAGCATGGCCATGACGCCGGCGACCAGGTCCTGATCACACTGGCACAGCGTTTGAAAAAGGCATTGCGAGAGGGGGACAGCCTGGCCCGGCTTGGTGGTGACGAGTTTGTCGCAGTGTTGATCGATCTGGAGGATCAGCTTGCCAGCCGCGCCACGCTCACCCGGTTGCTGGCTGCCTGTGCTCAAAGGGTACGTGTAGGACAGCAAAACCTTCAAGTCTCCGCCAGCCTGGGCGTCACGTTCTATCCACAGATGCAGGACATCGACGCTGATCAATTGCTGCGTCAGGCAGATCAGGCCATGTACCAGGCCAAGTTGTCTGGCAAAAACCGTTACCACTTCTTCGATGCCGAGCAAGACACCAGCATCCGAGGCCGTCACGAAAGCGTGGAGCGCGTCCGTCTGGCACTGGACAATCATGAGTTTGTCCTGCATTACCAGCCCAAGGTCAATATGCGAAGCGGCCAGATCATTGGTGCCGAAGCACTGATTCGTTGGCAGCATCCGGAGAAAGGACTGCTCGCACCTGCCTTGTTCCTGCCGGTGATCGAGGACCATGCACTGGCCATTGCCATTGGCGAGTGGGTGATTGACACTGCTTTGACACAAATGGAGCTGTGGCAGAGCTTGGGACTGGACATGAACGTCAGTGTCAATATCGGTGCGCGCCAGTTGCAGCAGGGCGACTTTGTGAACCGGCTCAAAGGCATCCTGGCAAAGCATACGACGCTGAGTCCTGCCCGTCTTGAGCTCGAAGTGCTGGAGACCAGTGCACTCGAAGACATTACCCAGGTCTCCGACGTGATCGAAGCCTGTGCACAGATCGGAGTGACGTTTGCGCTGGACGACTTT
>CAZZLB010000107.1:0-8460 GCA_964654655.1 uncultured Rhodoferax sp.
GGCGCGCGCCGCGCTGGCGCCGCTGCCCCTGGAAGAATTGCAGCAACTCGCCGCCGTGTTCGGCATGGTCAAGAGCAATTACGTCGAGCCCGTGAACGACAAGAAACTGATCACCGATGCCATCGTCGGCATGGTCTCCAGCCTGGACCCGCATTCGCAGTACCTCGACAAGAAGGCATTGAAGGAATTCAACGAGGGCACCACCGGCAAGTTTGTCGGTGTCGGCATTGAAATCGCCCAGGAGGATGGACTGATCAAGGTCGTCTCTCCGATCGAGGGCTCACCCGCCTTTCGGGCCGGCATCAAGCCGAACGACCTGATCGTCAAGATCGACGACACACCGGTGAAAGGTCTGCCACTGAACGAAGGCGTCAAGCGCATGCGCGGTGAGCCCAACACCAAGGTGCTGTTGTCCATTTACCGCAAGGACGAGAGCCGCACTTTCCCGGTGCTGATCATCCGCGAAGAGATTCGCACGCAGTCGGTCCGCAGCAAGGTGATTGAGCCCGGCTACGCCTGGATCAGGCTGAGCCAGTTCCAGGAACGCACCGTCGAAGACTTTGCCCGCAAGATGGAAGAAATCTACAAGCAGGAGCCCAAACTCAAAGGTCTGGTGCTGGACCTGCGCAATGATCCGGGCGGCTACCTGGACGCTGCAGTTGCCGTATCCGCCGCCTTCCTGCCGGAAAACGTGACGGTGGTCTCGGCCAACGGTCAACTGGCCGAAAGCAAATTTGTGCACAAGGCCTCGGCCGAGTTTTACCATCGACGCGGCGGCCCTGATCCGCTCAAACGCCTGCAGGAAGTGACCAAGGGCGCGCTCAAGACGGTGCCGCTGGTGGTGCTGGTCAACGAGGGTTCGGCCTCGGCCAGTGAAATCGTTGCCGGCGCATTGCAGGACCACAAACGCGCCACTCTTCTGGGCAACCAGACTTTCGGCAAAGGCTCGGTGCAGACGGCGGTCTGCCTGGACCCAACCTTCCGCATGGACAATTGCCCGACGGCCGGCCTCAAGCTCACGACCAGCCGTTATTACACACCCAGCGGCAAGTCGATTCAGGCCAAGGGCATCGTGCCCGACGTGATGGTGGATGAAACCGAAGGCGGCAATCTGTTTGCAGCGCTGCGCACGCGCGAAGCCGACCTGGAAAAACACCTCAACAGCGGCCAGGGCGAAGAGAAAAAGGATGATGCACGCGAGAAAGCCCGTGAAGAAGCGCGTCTGAAACTGGAAGAAGAGATGAAGAAGCCACTGGCGGATCGCAGGCTGCCGGAGTTCGGCAGTGAGAAAGATTTCCAGTTGGCACAGGCAATCAACCAGCTCAAGGGCCAGCCAGTGTTGGTCAGCAAGACGCTGGTGGAGCGCAAGGAAGAAAAGAAGGAAGAATGAGCACCGCATGAGGGATGAGCAGCTGCTGCGCTATTCACGCCACGTCCTGCTGGAAGAAATCGGGATTGACGGCCAGCAGCGCATTCTCTCCAGCCGTGTCCTCATCGTTGGCGCCGGCGGCCTGGGTTCACCGGTCGCGCTCTACCTCGGCTCGGCCGGCGTTGGCCATATCACGGTGGTGGATCACGACGTCGTGGACCTGACCAACCTGCAGCGCCAGGTCGCCCACACCATGGCCAGCATAGGCCAGCCCAAAGTGGCATCTATCCAGAGCGCTATTGCAGCCATCAACCCCGAGGTGCAGGTCGAAGTCGTGCAGGCACGTGCCGATGCGACCCTGCTCGATGCAATGGTGGCGCAGGCCGATGTGGTGCTGGATTGCTGCGACAACTTTGCCACTCGCCAGGCCATCAACGCGGCCTGCGTCCAGCACCGCAGGCCTCTGGTGTCAGGCGCCGCGATCCGCTTCGACGGGCAAATCAGCGTTTACGATGCACGCGACAGCAATTCACCCTGCTATGCCTGTATTTTTTCACCCGCCACGACATTTGAAGAAACGCGCTGCGCCACCATGGGTGTCTTCGCACCACTCGTCGGCATCATCGGTTCCATGCAGGCGGCCGAAGCGCTCAAATTGCTGAGCAAGACGGGACGCTCGCTGGCCGGTCGCTTGCTGATGCTCGACGGTCGCAGCATGGAGTTCAGCGAGGTGCGCATCACACGACAGAGCGATTGCCCGATCTGCGGTACGCCGCACTGAGTCCTACTTCTTCTCAGGATGACACGAACCGTGTCTTTTGCGAAAGACACGTGGCGACTCCGGATTGGCTGCGGCGAACACACCGCTGCGTGATTGGCGCGCCGCGGTTTCTTCAGCCGCGTACAGGCCCGGCCTGCCACGCCAGCCATAGGACCATGCCTGACCGGCACGCACCATGCGTGCACCCAGATCCTGCCCGTCGAGCGCAACGGTGGCCAGTCCACGGCCATAGCGGTCGTAGTAACTCACCTTGACCGTGACGCGCCGCTGCAAGGCGAGTTGCGCCAGCAAGTCGCGCGCCGCCTTGCCACCACTCTGGCAGATCTCCGGCGCATCCACACCCAGCAAGCGCAGCTTGCGCGCGGCACCACCCGCGTCAGGCATCACCCAAAGCGTGTCGCCATCGGTGACATAACTTACCTGCCCGGTGAAAGTCTCCCGGGCCAGCGCATTGCTCGCCAAAAGCAATACAAGCAGCAGCATGTATCTGAAGGTCATGAACAAGCCCATGACTTCTGACTGCATGGATTGCCGCGTCGCTGACGCTCCTCGCAATGACGAAAAAGTGTACGTATGCCTCAATCTCCCATCACCACACCTTCGCGGCGCGGATCGGCACCGCCAAACCAACCGCTTGGGGTCCGTTCAATGGCCTGCAAGCCACTGGGCAGCGGCACTTCGTTGACACTGTGTCCGATTTTCCGCAGGGCCTCGACCGTGCTGGCCGGGAACCGGCCCGCCTCCAGCAAGGTCGGACCGTTGTAAGTGCCGAAGTTCGGCAAGTCGATGGCCTGTTGTGCGTTCAAACCCCATTGCCTGCTTGCAATCAAGGTCTTGGCGGTGTAGTTGATGATGGCCGCACCGCCGGGTGAACCCACCGTCATGTGCACGCGCCCGTCGCGGCGATCGAACACCAGGGACGGGCTCATACTGGAGCGTGGGCGCTTGCCCGCTTGAACGCGGTTGGCGACGGGTCGGCCCTGGGCATCGCTTGGCAGCATCGAGAAATCGGTCAACTCATTGTTCAGGACAAAACCGCCCGCCAGCCCGGTGCCGCCGTCAGACATGATGCGGGAACCCCAAATCGCCTCAATCGTCGTGGTCATGGCCAGGACACGGCCCTGCGCATCGACAATGCTGATGTGGCTGGTGCCGTACTCGGGTTGATCGGCTTGTGGGGCGTAGCTTGTGCGAACCGCGCCAGGGTTGCCTGCACTTGCCTGCTTCATGCTGGTCGGGCCAATCAGCGCGGCGCGCTGGCGCAAATAGTCTGTTGCCAGCAGGCTGTTCCAGTCACCTGCTGGCGCAGTGACAAAAGCCGGGTCTCCGACAAATTGCGCACGGTCGGCGAAGGCCAGACGCGAGGCTTCTGTGTACTGGTGCAGCCACTGAGGCGTCGGTACACCCTGCTGCAAGGGCTTTTCAATGGCCGGCGTCTGCTCGAGTATTCCCAGCATCTGCATCACAGCCAGATGGCCCGACGAAGGCGGCGGAAAACCACACACGCGCCAGTACTGCTGCCAGTTCGTGCACATCGCTTCGCGCTGCACCGGCTGGTAGTTGGCAAGATCGGCCTCGCTCAGGCGCCCCGGATTGCTGGCGTGACCCTGCACACGCCGGACGATGTCGCGCGCGACCGCGCCACGGTAAAAAGCATCTGCACCCGACTGCGCAATCTGGCGCAGGACCTGCGCCATGGCCGGGTTCTTCAGCCGGTGTCCGACGGGTTGCGCCGAGCCATCGGCCTGATAGAAAAACTGCCGTGCAATCGGATCGTCGATTAGCTGCTTTTCGTCCTTCAACTGTGTGTGCAGTCGGGGGCTGACGGCAAAGCCCTGCTCGGCCAGTGCAATGGCTGGCTCAAACAGGCTGGCCCAGGGCAGTTGCCCATAGTGCTTGTGCGCCTGCTCCAGCATGCGCAATGCACCGGGCACGCCAACCGACAGTCCGCCAACCACGGCTTGCTGGAAGGGCATGGGCTTGCCGTCTTTTTGCAGGAACAATTTTTCGTCGGCTGCCGCTGGCGCTGTCTCCCGCCCGTCCAGCGCCACCAGTTTGGCACCGTCCCAATGCAGCAGGAAGGCGCCACCGGCCAGGCCACTGGACTGTGGCTCGACCAGCCCGAGCACCATCTGCACCGCAATGGCAGCATCGACCGCCGAGCCACCGGCTTTGAGAATCTGATAGCCAGCGTCGGTTGCCAGCGGGTTGGCTGCAGCAACTGCGAAATGCGCCGCCGACCATCCCGGCTTGGGTCCTTCCTGGGCGACTGCCGCTCCCGGTGCGGGCATCACATAGCTAAATCGTGAAGCCGTACCGCTGGACAACAAGCCGCAAGCGCTGATCGCTGCGACGGGAATTGTCAATATCGACAAGCGGCAAAGAATCTGCATTGGCATGGGTGGCTCCTCGGAATGATCGTATTGTGCAGTGGAAATTGTCAAAGACCTCGCGCGAACACTTGCTTTGTCCCCTTGAAAAATATTTCATTCGTTGCGGAATAAAGTGAGCGCGGCAAACGTTCATGCCTTCAAGCACCAATTGGTGCGAATCAAACTTGGATCATTCATGAAATCTTCAGCTTCATTCCTCGCGCAGGCGACACGTCAGGCAGCCTCCACCGTCTGCCTCTGCGTCGCCATTTTGTCCGGCTGCGCATCGGTAGCAAATTCGCCGACAAAGGTGGCGGACGGCGTCTTGACTGGCGCCAACGGCATGACGCTTTATACCTTCGACAAGGACGTGGCAGGCAGCGCCAAATCCGTTTGCAACGGACCATGTGCCGCCAACTGGCCACCCTTGATCGCGACCGAGGCCGACAGCCCGGCTGGCGATTTCACTGTCATCACCCGCGATGATGGCAAGAGGCAATGGGCCTTCAAAGGCAAGCCCTTGTATTTTTGGGCCAAGGACAGCAAACCCGGCGACAAAACTGGCGATGGATTCAACAAGCTTTGGCAAGTTGCCAGACCCTGATTGCATGGCAACCGTATTGCTGAGCAGCCTGTGACGCAACAGTCCATCGTTGCGCACATTCCCTCGCTGCGTCGCTATGCGCGAGCGCTGACGGGAGATGTCTGGGTCGCAGACGATCTGGTGCAGGATACGCTGGAAAGAGCCTGTTCGCGATGGCGTCTATGGCTGGCCGGAACCGATCTTCGAAAATGGCTGTTCACGTTGATGCACAACCTGTTCATATCCCAGGCGCGCCAGGGGCTGACACGTGCCAGATTGATGCCGACGGTTGACCTGGAGGACGTGGCGGATGAATTAAGCGCTCCCGACACCTCCCTGGGTTTCACTATTGACATCCAGCGTTGCCTGCTGAGGCTCCCGGATGAGCAGAGGGCAGTATTGCTATTGGTCACCATGGAGGAAATGTCATACGAAGAAGCAGCCAAGGTCACAGGCATCGCTGTTGGCACCGTGATGTCACGCCTCTCACGCGCCAGAGGTCGTATGCGTGAACTGCTCGACGAGCCCCAACAACGACCTGGACAAACCAAGCCGGGTAGCAACACCCAACGGGCGGCGCCTGTCCTGAGGCGGATGAAATGACAAATTCCATGAATACGGATGATATGCATGCTCTGGTTGACAAGCTCCAACCGGCAGCACAGAAACTGGCTCTTGACGCACTCGCCTTGAAAGACCCGGCTGCAGCCAGGACTCTTGCGTCCTGGCTGCAGCAGCGCGTTGCGATTCGCGAGTTGCACAGTGACGTATTGGCTGAGCCGATTCCGGCGTCGCTCGTGCAAGCAGCAGAGCGCTTTTCAGAAATGCATCATCGCCTGAACGCAAGCTGGCGTCACGCAGGGGTCGCTGCTGGCTTCGTGCTGGCCTTTGGTGTGGGCTGGATCTCGAACGGCCAGTTGGGTGGCAAGCAAGCTCCGTCGGCGGCTTTGGTCAAAGGAACGACACAGCACGAGTTTGTACGTCAAGCGAGTTTTGCGCACGCTGTGTATCTGCCGGAAAAACGTCACCCGGTGGAAGTTACTGCGGCGGAGCAGGACCACTTGGTGCAATGGCTTTCCAAGCGACTGGGCAAGCCACTCAAAGTGCCGAAGCTCTCGGCTTTGGGCTATGAGTTGGTCGGTGGTCGATTGCTGCCAGGTGATATTGGAGCGCGGGCGCAGTTCATGTTTCAAGACTCTCAAGGGCAGCGAATCACCTTGTATCTTGGTGCCGTGGATCAGAAGTCAGAAAACATTGGGCCGGACGAGACCAGGTTTCGCTATGAAGCTGACGGTCTGGTACCCAGTTTTTACTGGTTCGATCAAGGCTTTGGCTACGCGCTGGCCGGCCAAGTGAATCGAGAAAAGCTGATTGCTCTGGCGACCCTTGTGCACCAGCAACTGTGATTCAGTGGCGGCAACAGCTGTCTGGTGCTGTCATGCGCCTACCCCTATGGGACGTCATACCCACCCCCACCCGGCGTAGAAATCTCGAACACGTCACCCACATTCATCTCGGCCTGCCCGATGTGCGCCAGCTCTTCCACGCGGCCGTCGGCACGCAACACCCGGTTGACACCCGGCTGCCCGGGCTGCCCGCCAGCCATGCCAAAGGACGGATGGACCCGGCCATTGGAGAGGATACTGGCGGTCATGGGCTCCAGAAACCTCACCCGGCGCACGCCGCCATTGCCGCCATGCCAGCGCCCGGTCCCGCCTGAACCGGCGCGGATTGCATAACTGTCCAGGCGCACCGGAAAGCGGAACTCCAGCACCTCGGGGTCGGTCATGCGCGAATTGGTCATGTGGGTCTGCACAACATCCGTGCCGTTGAAACCATTGCCCGCACCCGAGCCACCGGAGATGGTCTCGTAGTACTGGTAGCGCGCATTGCCAAACGTGAAGTTGTTCATGGTGCACTGGCTGGCTGCCATCTCGCCGAGTGCGCCGTAGAGCGCATTGGTGATGCAACTCGATGTTTCCACATTGCCCGCCACCACCGAGGCGGGCGGGTTGGGATTGAGCATGCAGCCCTCCGGAATGATCACAGACAACGGCTTCAGGCAGCCGGCATTGAGCGGAATGTCGTCATCGACCAGTGTCCGAAACACGTACAGCACGGCGGCCATGCAGACGGCTTTGGGTGCATTGAAGTTATTGCTCTGCTGAGGAGATGTCCCTGTGAAATCAATCACTGCGCTGCGCTCTTTTGCATTGACCTGGATGGCAACCTGGATCTGCGCGCCATTGTCAAGCGCCAAGGTGAAAGCACCGTCTTTCAGCCGCGTGATGACGCGACGCACCGACTCCTCGGCGTTGTCCTGCACGTGGCGCATGTACGCCTGCACCATGTCCAGCCCAAAATGCTCGACCATCTTGCGCAGTTCCTGCACACCCTTTTCGTTGGCGGCAATCTGCGCCTTCAAGTCCGCCAGATTCTGTTGCGGGTTGCGTGAAGGGTATATGGCCCCCACGCTCGGCACTGACGTGTCCTCGCTGCCCCCCGAGGGGGCTGCGCCGTCTTGGGGCGGCCCGGCGACGGCGCGCCCACTTAGAAGCGCGATGATCTCGGCCTCCTGCAGCACACCCCGGTCCACCAGCTTGACGTTGTTGATCTGCACACCCTCTTCTTCGATGCAGGTGGAAAACGGCGGCATGGAGCCCGGTGTGATGCCACCGATGTCGGCGTGGTGGCCGCGCGAGCCTACGTAAAACGTCGGCTTGTCGTCAAGGTACACCGGCGTGATCACCGTGATGTCAGGCAGGTGCGTACCGCCGTGATAGGGGTCGTTGAGCACAAAGACATCACCAGGATTCATGGTGCCGGCGTTTTCACGAATCACGGTCTTGATGCTCTCGCCCATGGAGCCCAGGTGCACCGGCATGTGCGGCGCGTTGGCAATCAGGTTGCCCGCCGCATCAAACAGCGCACAGCTGAAGTCCAGCCGCTCCTTGATGTTGACAGAGTACGCCGTGTTCTGCAGTTGCAGCCCCATCTGTTCGGCGATGTTCATGAACAGATTGTTGAAGACCTCCAGCAAAACCGGGTCAACGCTGGTGCCGGCCGCAAATTTCACGCTGCGCGCTTCATGCCGCAGCAGCAGCAGGTGATCGAGCTCGGTCACGCTGGCCTGCCAGCCGGGCTCGATCACTGTGGTCGCATTCTGCTCGGCGATGATGGCCGGCCCCATCACGACGTCTCCCGGGCGCAGGTCCTCGCGCAGCAGCAACGCCGCATGGACCCACTGGCCGCCGCTGTACATGGCAACGGTCTCACGCACGGCGTTGCAGGCCTGCAGGTCGCGAGCAGCGTGAAGTGTCTTGCGCGGCTCGGTTGGCGCATCGCCAGCCACCAC
>CAZZLB010000108.1:0-8372 GCA_964654655.1 uncultured Rhodoferax sp.
GCCAGCCCGATGAAGGAATTGAAACGAAAAGCCACTTGTGCGCTCGCGGCATGCGCGCGCGTGGGGATGTGACGTCCCAACCAGAGCCAGTGCGGCAACGAATATGACAGAGCGATGCCGGTGAGACCCAGAGCCCATCCCGCGCCGATCAAGCTGGAGGCACCCGCAATATCAAGCGGGCTCCTGATGATGGAGTGGAATAACAGCACCGGAAAGAAAAGAAAATAGACGAGGTTCTCCACCTGTTCCCAGACGGTGCGGTTCAGCGCTGTATATCGACATACCAGGTAGCCGCTCAGGATCAGCGAGAAGTCCGGAAAGAGAAGTTGGACGAAATTCACCACGAGAGAATACCAGCGAATGGGCCGTCGATGGTCCGGGTAACATTGGCCTTTCATCCAGGCTGAGGTCCTTGTTTTGTCGGACCTGATTCGCCAGCCACGCCTTCTGGAGCAGGTGGCTGGCTTGCGATATGGAAAGATTGATAATGCTATTTCGAAAAGAGGAGTTTTAACATCATGTTTCGTCGAACACTGTTTGCTTTGAGTTTGCTGGCAATGGCCGGTAGTGCCGCGGCCCAGGGCTATCCCAACAAGGTCATCAAGTTGCAGGTGCCGTTTGCGCCAGGGGGTACGACCGACATCATCGCCCGCACCATTTCCGACGCATTGGGCAAGGCACTCGGCCAGACCGTGGTTGTGGAAAACAAGGCCGGTGGCGGCGGCATTATCGGTGCTGCCGAGACCGCCAAGGCTGCGCCGGACGGGTATTCACTCGGTATGGCCACAGTGTCAACCACGGCTGCCAATCCGGCCATCAACCCGCGTACGCCGTACAACCCGTTGACGGATTTCACGCCCATCATCAACATCGCGGCCACGCCGAACGTGATTGCAGTGCATCCAAGTTTTCCGGCCAAGGATTACAAGGGGTTCATGGCGGAGTTGAAGAAGAACCCCGGCAAATACTCCTATTCATCGTCGGGGACCGGCGGCATTGGGCATTTGCAGACCGAGTTGTTCAAGAATCTGAGCGGCACCTTCATTACGCACATTCCCTACCGCGGCGCGGGTCCGGCACTCAATGACACCGTTGCGGGTCAGGTGCCCATGACTTTTGACAACCTGCCATCGGCCTTGCCGTTCATTCAATCCAATCGCCTGGTAGCGATTGTGGTTGCAGCGCCCCAGCGCCTCGCGCAGTTGCCCAACGTGCCGACCTTCAAGGAGGTGGGTCTGGAGCCCGTTAACCGCATGGCCTACTACGGCATCTATGGCCCCAAGGGCATGCCCAAGGACATCGTGGACAAGATCAATGCCGGTGTGCGCAAGGCGTTGGAGGACCCCGCAGTGAAAAAGCGCATTGAAGAGACTGGTTCCATCATCATCGCCAACACGCCTGAGCAGTTTGCAGCGCAGATCAAGGCCGAGTTCGAGGTCTACAAGAAGGTGGTCGAATCGGCCAAGCTCAAGTTGGACTGAAAGAGGGACGCGCGCCGCCTAGCCATGTCTGCCCAGGCGCTCATCGATGCCTTTATTGACGCCTTGTGGCTTGAAGAGGGTTTGTCACAAAACACGCTTGCCGCCTACCGGCGTGATCTCACGCTTTACAGCGCCTGGTTAAATGGACAGGGCAGGGCGCTCACCGAGACCATGGAGACGGATCTGAACGCCTATTTTTCGGCGCAGCACGAGGCGAGCAAGTCCACCACGGCGAACCGGCGATTGACCGTTTTCAAGCGCTACTTCCGCTGGGCCCTGCGCGAGCGCATCGTCAGTTGCGACCCGACGCTCAAACTCCAGGCGGCCAAACAGGCACTTCGCGTGCCCAAGACATTGACTGAAGCCCAGGTCGAGGCCCTGTTGCAGGCGCCAGATACGTCGCATGCACTCGGGGTGCGCGACCGCACCATGCTCGAATTGATGTATGCCAGCGGCCTGCGCGTGAGTGAATTGGTGACGCTCAAGATTTTCAACCTCAGCCTGTCGGAAAACGTGCTACGTGTCTTTGGCAAGGGCAACAAGGAGCGACTGGTGCCCTTTGGCGAAGTGGCCAGTGTCTGGATCAAACAGTACATCGATGTCGCGCGTGCCGAACTGCTCGGTGGTAAGCAGACCGAAGACCTGTTTGTAAGCCATCGGGGCAGCAAGGCCGGCAGTGCCATGAGTCGTGTCATGTTCTGGATGATCGTCAAAAAACATGCCCGCACTGCCGGCGTCACAGCGCCCTTGTCACCGCACACTTTGCGCCACGCTTTTGCGACGCATCTGCTCAATCACGGCGCTGATCTGCGCGCGGTGCAGATGCTGCTGGGGCATGCCGATATTTCAACCACTACCATCTATACCCACGTGGCGCTGGAACGACTGAAGGTGCTGCACGCACAGCACCATCCACGCGGCTGAACAGAGACACTAACGATACAAGGAAACGAGCAAGATGGCGATTTATGAACTTGAGGGTGTCAAACCCCGCATGGCTGCCTCGGCCTGGGTTGCCGACAGCGCCCAGGTGATGGGCAACGTGGAACTCGCTGACGATAGCAGCGTATGGTTTGGTGTGGTGATCCGCGGCGATACCGAGACCATCCGCATCGGGCGCCGCAGCAATATTCAGGACATGAGCATGCTGCATGCGGATCTTGGCAAGCCGCTTACGGTGGGCGAGGATGTGACGGTGGGTCATTGCGCCGTACTGCATGGTTGCACGATTGGCGACGGCTGTCTGATCGGTATCGGGGCCGTGGTGCTCAATGGCGCCAAAATCGGTGACGGTTGCCTGGTGGGAGCCGGCGCGCTGGTGACAGAGGGCAAGGAGTTTCCTCCTGGCTCCATGATTCTGGGCAGTCCGGCCAAAGTAGTCAAACAGCTCACGCCCGAACGGATAGCCGGTTTGCGTAGTGGAGCGATGGGCTATGTCAACAACGCCAGGCGTTTTCGCTCTGGACTGAAAAGTGTCTGAGATTCACAAGTTCCTGTTTGACGGCGTTCCGGTGCGCGGCGTCCTGGTACGGCTGACCGACGCATGGACCGAAATCCTGCGCCGCCGTGCCAGTGGCTCTGGTGCCTATCCCGCGCCAGTGCAAGAACTGCTTGGTGAGATGGTGGCGGCGGTGACCTTGATGCAGTCGAACATCAAGTTCAATGGTGCACTGGTGCTCCAGGTTTTCGGAGACGGTCCCGTCAAACTGGCGGTGGCTGAGGCGCAGTCTGACTTCGCGTTGCGTGCCACTGCGACTGTCATGGGCGAGGTCGTGCCGGACGCCGGCTTGAGTGCGCTGGTGAATTTGCATCACGAGGGCAGGTGTGTCATCACGCTCGACCCGCAAGACCGATTGCCAGGGCAGCAACCCTACCAAGGAGTCGTGCCTCTGTCACTCGATGGCGAAACGTCGACGGAGAGCCTGAGTCAGGTGCTGGAACACTATATGCGCCAAAGCGAGCAACTTGAAACAACGCTGGTACTGGCGGCTGACGAAAACGTGGCAGCGGGGTTGCTGATTCAGCGTCTGCCGCTGGCAGGTGCTGGCAACCTGGCCGGCAGTTCGTCCGGTCGGGAAGAGCCCATCGATAGTCATGAAGACTACAGGCGGATCGCGATACTGGCTTCAAGCCTGCAGCGTGGAGAACTCCTGGGGCTCGACGCCGACACTGTCTTGCGACGTTTGTTCTGGCAGGAAAAGCTCAGACGCTTGCGCAGTAACGCGGATGATGCCTTGCCGTACTTTGCCTGCACCTGCAGTCGGGCTCGGGTTGAAAGAATGCTTGTCGGGCTGGGTCAGGAGGAGGCACAAAGCATACTGACCGAGCGCGGTGAAATTGAGGTCGAATGCAAATTCTGTGGTGCTCAGGAACGCTTTGACGCGGTGGACGTTGCGCAGATTTTCACCGTCGGCGTGAAGGTGGCGGCAGATGGCGCGGCGCGGCACTGAGGCCGCTCGAATCAGCGACTCGCTGCTGCCTTGGGCGCGCCAGCGACTTGCACAAATATCTCGTTCGGCTTGACCATGCCGAGTTCCATGCGCGCCTTCTCTTCCACCATGTCCAGACCTTCCTTGAGGTCCCGCACCTCAGCTGCCAGCCTGTCGTTGGCCAGTTGCGCCTGCTGATTCTGCTGGTTCTGACTTCGCAGTTGTTCGGTCAGACGAGACACCGCAGGAATGCTGCCCCGGCCAAACCACAACTGCGCTTGCAGAATCACAAGCAGCGCGATCAGAACCGCCGGGACGAGGTGCTTGCGCATGCGTGGGTGTCAGAGGCGGCGCGCCAGTCTCAGCGCAGGTTGTAGAAGGCAGCGCGACCTGGATAGCTCGCGATGTCTCCCAGATCTTCTTCAATGCGCAGCAATTGGTTGTACTTTGCCATGCGATCGGATCGACTGAGCGATCCGGTCTTGATCTGGCCAGCATTGGTGCCGACCGCAATGTCAGCGATGGTGGAGTCTTCGGTCTCACCGGAGCGGTGGCTGACGACGGCGGTGTAGCCGGCGCGCTTGGCCATCTCGATGGCAGCAAAGGTTTCAGTCAGAGTGCCGATCTGGTTGATCTTGATCAGGATGGAATTGGCAATACCCTTGTCAATGCCTTCCTTGAAGATTCTGGTGTTGGTAACGAACAGGTCGTCGCCCACAATCTGAACCTGCTTGCCCAGACGATCGGTCAGAATCTTCCAGCCGTCCCAGTCGTTCTCGGCCATGCCGTCTTCGATGCTGATGATCGGGTACTTGTCAACCCACGTGGCGAGCATGTCGGTCCACTCCTGCGAACTCAGCACCAAGCCTTCCCCTTCAAGATGGTATTTGCCATCCTTGTAGAACTCGCTGGCGGCACAGTCCAGACCGATGGCAATCTGTTCGCCAGCAGTAAAGCCGGCTTTGTCAATCGCTTCGAGGATAAGCTGAATCGCCGCTTCATGGTTGGCAACGCTGGGTGTGAAACCGCCTTCGTCACCGACAGCGGTGCTCATACCCTTGTCGTGAATGATTTTTTTCAGGGCATGAAACACTTCGGCGCCATAGCGCAAGGCTTCGCGAAAGCTCGGGGCTCCCAGCGGGATGATCATGAACTCCTGCAAATCCAGATTGTTGTTGGCGTGTGCGCCACCGTTGACCACATTCATCATGGGCACGGGTAACTGGATCGCGCCCATGCCACCAAAGTAGCGGTACAGCGGCAAGCCCGATTCCTCAGCTGCGGCGCGGGCGACGGCCATGGAAACTGCCAGCATGGCGTTGGCGCCCAGGCGCGACTTGTTCTCGGTGCCGTCCAGGTCGATCAGGGTCTTGTCCAGAAAAGCCTGCTCGGATGCATCGAGTCCCAACACCGCTTCGGAGATCTCGGTGTTGATGTGCTCGACGGCAGTCAGAACGCCTTTTCCCAGGTAGCGGCTCTTGTCGCCGTCACGCAGCTCGATGGCTTCACGGCTGCCAGTCGATGCGCCCGACGGCACGGCGGCACGGCCCATGGTGCCGGACTCCAGCAACACGTCACATTCCACGGTGGGGTTGCCGCGCGAGTCAAGAATTTCGCGACCTACGATGTCAACAATTGCACTCATTGGTTTCTTTCCATAACAAAACAAAACGGTAGCATGGGTCTATACGCCTTCAACGATGACCATGCGCATGATGGCAGCGCCCTGGCGCGCAGCCCTGGCCTTGCCGTACTCTGGCGACGCATTGAAGGCCCTGGCTGCTTCCAGGCTGGCGAATTTCAGCAACACCAGGCGGTCGGGCATCCAGTCACCCTCGATGTGTTCCACGGCACCGCCACGCACGCAGATTTCTGCGCCGTGCGCCTGCATGGCCGCGCTGGACCATTTTTTGTACTCTTCGTACTGCAAGGGATTCGTGACAGTCACGTTGGCAAGGATGTAGGCGCTGGCCATATCAGGCTCCAAAACTGTTTTCAAGAAAACCGCGCCGCTTGGTGACGGCGTCAAGCTCCAGCAACGTCTCCAGCAGAGCTCTCATGTGCTTGAGCGGGACCGCATTCGGGCCGTCACTCAGGGCCTTGGAGGGATCCGGATGGGTCTCCATGAACAGGCCAGCCACGCCCACGGCGACAGCCGCACGAGCGAGTACCGGCACCATCTCGCGCTGCCCGCCACTGCTGCCGCCCTGGGCGCCCGGCAATTGCACCGAGTGCGTGGCGTCGAACACCACGGGCGCTCTGGTCTCGCGCATGATCGCCAGCGAGCGCATGTCGGAGACCAGATTGTTATAGCCAAAGCTGACGCCGCGCTCGCAGGCCATGAAGCGATCTTCGGACAGTCCACCTTCTCGCGCAGCACAACGCGCCTTGTCGATCACGT
Source organism: uncultured Rhodoferax sp. (assembly GCA_964654655.1). Lineage (GTDB taxonomy): Bacteria > Pseudomonadota > Gammaproteobacteria > Burkholderiales > Burkholderiaceae_C > Rhodoferax. The sequence continues at coordinate 6,312 of CAZZLB010000108.1, forward strand.
TCTGCATGTCGCCCGGTGCCAGGAACTGCCCCTTCTTGATGTTCACCGGCAGTCCGGATTGGGCGACGGCGCGGATGAAATCGGTTTGCCGGCACAAAAAGGCCGGTGTCTGCAACACATCCACCACAGCGGCGACCTGCGCGATCTGGTCCTGTGAGTGAATGTCGGTCAGTACGGGGACTTTGAGTTCGCGCTTGACCTTGGCCAGGATCGCGAGTCCCAGGTCGATGCCGGGGCCTCGAAAAGTGATGCCAGAGGAGCGGTTCGCCTTGTCAAAACTGCTCTTGAAAATAAAAGGTAGGCCCAGACTGGCCGTGATTTCCTTCAGTGTCCCGGCTGTGTCCATCTGCAACTGTTCGGATTCGATCACGCAGGGGCCCGCGATCAGAAACAGGCGCTGCTGCAAACCAACGTCAAAGCCGCACAGTTTCATGGTGCTGCCTGGTGGTCCAGTGCTGCCTTGACGAAGGCGTTGAACAGCGGATGACCGTTCCACGGCGTCGACTTGAATTCAGGGTGAAACTGGACACCGACAAACCACGGATGCACCGTGCGCGGCAATTCCACGATTTCGGTCAAATGTTCACTCTGCGTCAATGCGGAAATAACCAGTCCGGCCTTGCGCAGGCGTTCCAGGTAGTTGACGTTGGCCTCGTACCGGTGGCGGTGCCGCTCGGTCACGACGTCTCCGTAAATCTCATGCGCCAGCGAGCCCTTGACCACGTCGGAACTTTGCGCGCCCAGGCGCATGGTACCTCCCAGATCCGAATTCTCGTCGCGCACTTTGATGCTACCGTCTTCGTCTTTCCACTCGTTGATCAGGGCAATCACCGGATGGTCTGTCGCAGGGTCAAATTCAGTGCTGTTGGCGCCTGCAAGTCCCGCGATATGCCGGGCGAATTCGATGGTGGCAACCTGCATTCCCAGACAAATTCCGAGATAGGGAACCTTGCCTTCGCGGGCAAATCGGGCTGCGCAGATCTTGCCTTCGATGCCGCGTTTGCCAAAGCCGCCGGGCACCAGAATGGCATCAAATTTGCCCAGCTCACCGACTGTCTCTGGGGTCAGCGTCTCCGAGTCCACGTAGTCGATATTGACGCGGACATGGTTTTTCATGCCAGCGTGGCGCAGTGCCTCGTTGAGCGACTTGTAGCTGTCACTCAGGTCAACGTACTTGCCCACCATGGCAATGCTGACCTTGCCCTTGGGATGTTCGGTCTCAAAGACCAGATCGTCCCAGCGCTTGAGGTTGGCCGGATGCGTGTTCAGACGCAACTTGTCGCAAATCAGGCCGTCCAGGCCCTGCTCGTGCAACATGCGAGGAACCTTGTAGATGGTGTCCACATCCCACATGGAAATGACGCCCCAGTCGGGCACGTTGGAGAACAGGGAGATCTTCTCGCGTTCTTCCGTCGGAATGGGACGGTCTGCGCGGCAGATCAGTGCGTCGGCCTGAATTCCAATTTCGCGCAATTGTTTTGCGGTGTGCTGGGTCGGTTTGGTCTTGAGTTCGCCCGCAGCAGCGATCCAGGGTACGTAGCTCAGATGCACAAAGGCCGTGTTGTTGTGCCCGAGTTTCAGGCTCATCTGGCGCACTGCTTCCAGAAAGGGAAGGGATTCGATGTCACCCACGGTGCCACCGATTTCGACAATCGCCACGTCCACAGCATCGGGTGTTCCGAAACCTGCGCCGCGCTTGACAAAGTCCTGAATCTCGTTGGTGACGTGCGGAATGACCTGTACGGTCTTGCCCAGATAGTCGCCACGCCGCTCCTTCTCAAGCACACTTTTGTAGATCTGGCCGGTCGTGAAATTGTTGGCCTTGCGCATACGGGTTTCGACAAAGCGCTCATAGTGGCCCAGGTCCAGGTCGGTCTCGGCGCCGTCGTCTGTGACGAACACTTCACCATGCTGAAAAGGCGACATGGTGCCGGGATCGACGTTGAGGTAGGGGTCGAACTTCATCAGGGCGACCTTGATCCCACGGCGTTCCAACAGGGTGCCAAGGGCCGCGGCGGTCAGTCCCTTTCCCAGGGAACTGATGACCCCGCCGGTAATGAA
>CAZZLB010000109.1:0-8306 GCA_964654655.1 uncultured Rhodoferax sp.
GATGCGTCTTGCCCAGGCGCGTCAACTTGCTGCACGCGATTACATGACCCCTCTCCAAAAGGCTATTGCAGATGCCCAAGCGAATCGTGGACTCCAAGGTCAAAACATCGACCAGTACGAAGCACAACGCGCCCTCGGCCGTCAAGCAGCCATGGAAGGTCAGTATCAATCCCAAAAAGGTGCTCTTGACTTGGCCGCAATTGACGCTTCTCGAAACCAAGCCTTTGCCTCGCGTGGGCGAGGATTGGTCGGAGGCTCGCAGGCTGCAAGTGAACAAGCCACAAACCAGATGCAGTACGCCGCAGCCCTGCAAAACGCCAGACTACAAGCCCAGCAGTTGGGCCAAGGCATGCAAGGGCAAGACATCTCTCAAGCCAACCAGTTCCGGCTCCAAAACCAAGCAATCAGTCCTGGTGAGGAAGCCGCCTACGCTGCCGCGAACCAAGGGTTACAGGACTACCAAGGACAGAGTCAACGCCAAGCCGGTCTCTTAGGGAACTATTACCAGCAAATGTACGGTTCTCAGGGTCAAGCCGTGGGCGACTATACCCAGGCCGCCCTTGCTCAACTCCAGGGTGGGCAAGCACAATACCGGAACTATTTGGGACAGATGACAGGTGACCGCGACGCTATGGGCAACTCGCTCAATCAAGCGTATTTGCAACGCACCGGTCAGATGGCGGATCTTGAACGCCAGATGTACGCCGCGAAAGACCAGGGTGAAGCAGCCGTCAAAGCAGCAAAAGACAAATACAACCAGAACCTTTACGGTCTGTTTGGCAGTGCCGCAGGCATGGGGGCGGCTGGGGCCATGGGGGCTTTTGGAGCACCGGCAGCCCCGCAAAATGGTGGAATAAATCAAAATCTGTACCCTGGGTCTGTTCCTCAAGCCCCGTCACCGTTTCAAACACAGATACAAAACAACCTTCGCCCACAGATAGATTCAACTATGGGCGCACCTCTACCTTGGGAGTAACTCATGTTCGGCGCTATGGCGGGGATGATGGGGGCAGGTCTTGTTGGCGGTCTCGTCAACACGGCGATGTCGGCTAAAGAAGCCAAAAAGATTCAGCGGCAACAAGAAGAAGCCTTCCGAAAACGGCAGGCGGGAGCCGCTATTTATTCCAAAGGCTCTGGGCAAGACTATTCCGATTATCAAGCCGCACTCCAACAGCAACTCACCGGCATGCAGGGTTTGACCCAGCAACAGTACGCCCAGGCGTTGCGGGAACAGAATGCTGCCTATGGCGGGTATGGTCGTCAACTCAACCAACAGGTCGGGAATTACCAGCAAGGTTTGTCTGGCGAGTTTCAAGGTTCGGACCAATACGGTCAACAGGCTCTCGGTGCGCTCAACGAACTCGGGATGCAGCAAGCCGGTCAGGCGGGGCAACTCGTCGGAGACTACTCCCGTGCCCAGGGTGTTGGTCTGAACGATGCCGGTATGGCTTACCAAGGCATCCAGGCGCAACCACGAACGGTTGCTTCTCGTGCAGGGAACCGGCAGGATCAAGCCCTGGCCGCCCGTCGCGCCATGCAGCAAGACGCTCTGACCGCAGGAAACTTCTTCCAGACTCAGATGGGCCAGGCAGGTCTCCAGCAACAGCAAGCGTTGGCCAATCGGAACCTCGCAATGCAAGGAGTGTCCACCGATGCCCAACGTGCTCAGATGGCTAACCAAATGGGCAGGGCGAACATTATGGCTGGTCAATCAGATTACGACCGTCAGGCTGCCCTTCGTCTCCAGCAACTCGCCGGAAACAATGCCCTTCTGCGTCAACAGAACCAATCCGGTCTTCAACTCGGGCTTGCACAGTCGCAGTACCGCCAGGGTACTGATGACGCTCTGGCAAGATCCCAGCAGGAATACCAAGCCAATCAACTCGCCCAATGGTACGCTCGCCAGCAAGCCATGCGCGAACGTGAAGCAGTCACCGCCACACGAACCGGCGCTGCCGCTGGTATGGCGTCAGACTACCAAGCCGCACCGTCCTTTGCCCCAGGAGCAGGAGGGTACGCCACAGGTGGCATGCCTTCTAGCAAACCACAAATCCCAGGACAGACCGGGGCGGTCTTTGGCCCTCAAGTCTCCCCACCAGTGAGCAAAGGCGGGGGCGGAACGCGTACCTCTGGCATTCAAGCCGGGGAGTGGGATAATGCGTCACAAAAAACTGGTGGAAAGCCCCTTGTTTGGGGCCAAATGGATAGAACCGGACAACTTCTCCGTTGAAGGAATGAGTCATGCCTTACGTCGCTCCGATGCCGAACCCTGACCTCGTGACCGGTCCTGACTGGACCACGGCCCTGGGCGCCATCGCTTTGGGTTTGACCAAAGGCGTTGGTGAAGGCGCCGAGATCATTCAGCGTGACCGGGCGCAGAAAATGCAGGCGCAGCGTGATGCTGTAGAACAAGCATATCGTGACCGTCAAGCAGACTTGGCGGAACGACATTGGTCTGCGGACCAAGCCTACCGTGGTGAACAGATTCAGTTAGCCAAAACGGAAAAAGAAGGGGCTGCGTGGGTCGAGAAACTTGGTGGAGACTTGACCGGTATCGACGAAAATGTGTCGCCTGAAGTAGCCGATGCGGCTCGTCGTGCGTTACCGGCATGGCGGAAAGAGAAAGCACTTCAAGACTACCATTCAAGTCTTGTTGATACGAAGAATCGTGCCATTGATGAAAAAGAACGCTTTGGAAAAGAAAAACACGAAACGGAACTTCAAAAAGCCCTTATCAATGCGTATTGGCATATCCATAAGAACGATCCGAAAGCAGCAAATCAATGGGCGCAACAACATGGTCTATCAATCCCATCATCCTATGATTCGCAACTCGTTGATGCGGAATCTTTCGATCCGAACCAGGAACCCTGGGCAGGAAACCCGGACTATTGGCTCAATCCAGAGACAAATGAAGTCGAACCAAGAAGCGTTATCCAATCGAAAATAGCCAATCCGAACTTACAATCTGTTCCTCCCCAAAACGTATCACCCAAACCAAAACTGAAACAATATCTTTTTGACAAAAACAAGAAAGTCATCGGCTGGCTAGATACCGAAGGTGGGCAACATCCGATCACGAATGTTCAGACACCAGCGGCTACCCAACCCCCTGGAAACGATTATTTCAAGGAAGTGTATGGTGATTTGATGGGGGAATACAGCGGTGGTACTCCGGCAAAAGACCCTAACGAAGCGTACAAAAAACTAATTTCCGCAGGAATGGCACAATAACATGCCTATTCGTGATCCATGGGAAGGGGACATTGTACCCAGCCCAACTCCTTTCGTACCGCCAGAACCCGCCCCGGAACCATTATCTGTGGTGGCTGGTCTTATGGAACCTGAACCGGTCTTTCGAGGGGACCGGATCGCGGCGATGGCGAAAGCCCAAGGTTTAGACCCCGACAAGGCGTTGACATTGGCGCGAAAGTTCCAACAGAACAAACGCGCCTTAGAAGCCGCAAACGAAGCGCGTTCTAAGTTTGGTGCGCCGATTCTCACGCCGGACGACTTCACCAAGATGTCCGGTAAGGATCTGTTCGACGCTGAACCCGCAGACTTTGCCAAGCACACTCCCAACGTCGTCGAGACCGAAGATCCGACCTGGGGCAAGACTCTCGGAACGCTGCCGGAACGAGTCGGTCTTGGTGGAGCGCAGATGGTTGGTGGTGTTCTGAACGCTGCCACAGGTTTCAGCAACGAATATCTGATGAATCAGCAACGCGCTTTGATGGAAGCGCAGAAGACCATGACCGGGAAAGAACGTCCTGCCGAATGGTTACAAGATCCCGGTCAGAAACTCGTTCAGATGGCAGGGGACATAGCCCCAGTATTGCCGTATGGGATTCCTGGTGTTGTCGCATCGACTCTGGGATCCGGTGCTGGTGAAATCATCGAACATCCAGAGACGAGTAAAATATCTCCGTACCTTGAAGCCGCAGGAGCCGGCATTGTTGGAAAAGCAGGTGGTGAACTCGGCGCCAAGGCCATCGGCAAACTCATGCCAAAAGTCGCACAGACGCCTCTTGGTGATGCGGTTGTTGTAGGGGAACGGAATGTTGCTAAAGGCACCGCCTGGGAGGTTGCGAAGTCAGTCGCCGAGAACGCTGGTTTCGTCGGCGGCATGACCCTTGGACACGGCGCCGGTCAGACTTACGCCGGCATGGCGACGGGTAATGTCGAACAGGTCGGGCGTGGTCTTGAGACGATGGAAGAAGCCCCTGGTGCCGCCCTTGGTGGTTCGTTGTTTGGTGCATTGCGACTCCGTAATGCAGCACGCGACATCCGGGCTGAAAACGCCAGGACTTTTGAAGCGAACAAACTCGCCCTTCAGCAAGGACTCAGTGCCGATGCCCCTGCGGTTCTCGGAGCGACGAGAGAAAGTCGTCTCGCAGAACAAGAGGTCGGTGATGTCCAGGCGCTTGCCCAAACCGGAGACCGGTTGGCTGTCGAACGCCAACAGGCGGCCATTGACAAGGCGAAAGCCGACAAACAAGCCGTTCTCGACGCTGCGAAGCAACGAGAACAACTCGCTATCGACGCAAAGAATGCGGAGATTGAACGAGTCCGAGCGGAGCAGGCTGCCGCAGAACAAGAAGCATATCGAGTCGCTGAGCAAAACGAGATCGCTCGTCAGGCTGAGATCCGCAAGCAACAAGAAAACGTCGCCGCCGCAGACGCCCTGGTCGAACAGCAAAGACTCGCAGCCGACGCCGAAGTCGCACGACAGGTCGCTGATAAGAATGCCGCAGACCAACTCGTCGCCGAAGTGAAGGCCGAACGGGAAGCCAAGGCCAAAGAAGAAATCCAGCGTCAAGAACGCGAAGCGGACGCCGCAGCGGAATTGAGTCTTGAGGCCGAGAGAACGACTCCAGATCGAGCCGCAGAAACGAAAGCCGAGGTCGAAAGACAGGGTCTTCAAGAAGCATACCTCCGTGCTCAAGTCCTGGCTGAAAAAGAAGCGGTAACGATCCGAGACGCCGCACAGAAAGTTCGTGAAGCACGCGATGCCGGCGACGTCCCGCCGCCATATCCTGATACTCCCTGGACCCGAGTTGCAAAAGACTTGGAGTCCCGGCTGGAATCGAAAAATCGGGAGATCGAGCAACAAACACGGGAACGCGAAAAGTCCCTTTCTGAAGTTCGGAAAATGGCGGACGCTGAATACGCCAAACTCCAAGAGATGCGGAAAGTTCCCATCGAAAAACGGTCTCCAGAGTTGAAGAAAAAGATTCTGGAATCGGCAAAACTGGTGGGGGAACTCCAAAAGAAAGTCGAGACCACTCAGAAGACAACGACCAAGGATACCGACGCAGCGCGGTCTTTATTGGTCGAAGAACGCGCTCGTCTGAGAGAACTCGAAACCACGCCGGTCCCAGAACCAACGTCGGAACTTGCCAGGGCAATCGAAGTCGAAAGGAACGTCAAGGCCGCAGAACAAATGCGAGATGTCCCGAAGTCTCTCGTCGATCAGAACCTTCGTGAGACTCAAGAAGCCCGGCGCCGAGTCGCTGAGGAACAACGAAAACTTGATTTACTGATGCAAAAACCGGCATCGCAGACTTCGCCCGTCATCAAAAAGATGATGGAGAAAGCCACGGCACGACGAGACGCTGCACAGAAGACTCTCGACCAGTTGACCGAACGTCGTAAAAAGATTCTCGAAAACGCCGACATGACCACACATGCCGGTCAGATGGAAGTCGCTCGTCGAATCAACGAGACTCCGATTCCTGCAAAAGTGGAGCCTATCAAAATTGCGGAACCCGCGCCTGTCGAAGTGAAAAAATCGAAGATTCCCGGTATGAGTTTCCAAGATGCGGAAAATCTGAACGATCTCAGGAGACTTCCAGAAGAAAAACATACCGGTGCGTCTCGGGCGATGTTGAAGGAACTGGAGAAAAAAGAAGCCAAGGCGAAGGATATTCAAGACCGGATTGCCGTTTTGAAAAGTCTTCCTGACACACCAGAACGCCGCAAACAAATTGCAGACATGGAAAGGGCATCAAATGCCGAAGCAGTACGAAGCGATACGAGACAAACTGGCGAAGAAGATGCCGTTGGCGCAGGCCAAGACCAGCGCGGCGAAAATCTACAACGCGACGCACAAGGACAAACCCGTGACGGGTCTGATGGAAGCGTACAACGGAAAGAAACGCTAAACGAAGCAAAAATCCAAAAACAGTTGGAATCCTTGCCGCAGCACAAGACGATCCCTGGTCACACTGAAGCGATCATGGGGATTCTCCGAGCCAGAGCAAAAGCCCTGGGCGAAGACGTCAACACCTTCATCGGTCGTCGCTTCGCTGGCATCGAATACCTCGATGTTGAGAAGATGGACAAGGCAGGAAACAAGATCGGTGGCGAGATTGAAAAACTCGCTGGGGACGGGCGTCGTTTGATTCGTGTCTTCAAGAGTGGGGACGCCTCGACGGTATTACACGAGACCCTCCATCAGTTCCGGTCTGATATGACCGGTGCTGACCTGGAGATCGCATCGAAAGAAGTCGGAGCCAAAAATCCGAATGCGTGGACTCGTCAACAAGAAGAAAAGTTTGTCGCCCTGGCGCTACGTTGGTTCCGAGATGGAAAGTCACCGTCGCCTGAACTCGACAGCATTTTCAAGAAGTTCAAGGGGTGGCTGACCAATGTATATCACACCGTGCTCACTGGTCCACTGAAAGACCGGCCCTCTCCGGCTATGGAAGGGGTCTTGAATCGCCTTCTGACAAAAGCAGACGCGAGAGAGATGAAATCTGGTGGTGAAGTAGAATCACCAGACGTTCTGAACGCAAAACGGAAAAAGACTGAAAAGATCATTCCTGAAGCACACCCGGAACTTCCAAAGGTGAGCGCCGGTCAAGCCCTCCGCAATGAAGAAGCGGAGATCATGAAAGCCGAAAAGTCGAAGAAAGGTGAGAGACTGTATCCTGAAGAAGTCAGGGCAGCCGACGAGGCGTTCTATCGAAACGACCGTGAGTATTACGATGAACAGTTAGCCGAAGATGCGAAGAAAGGCAAGTTCGACCAAAGGTCTGCGGCTATGGCCCAGGAACGGATGCGAGTCCTTGAGGAAGAAGGCAAAGGCGGCAGTGAAGAATGGAAAGACGCAGTCACGATCAAAAACATGATCGGGTCTCAAGCCGGTAGTATGCTTCAGTTGTTCAGGGACACTATCAAAACCCCTGAAGGTCGATGGTTGTCGGCAAAAGAAGACGTTGCCAATATCAACGTCAACCGGAAAACTTTCACCGACTATCTGCGAAAGAAAGCGGAAATCAAAACTCTCAAACAAACTTTGGAAAGCAAAACAAAATCCGAACAGGACGCCATAAAACGTCGTATCAACAAACTTCAAGAAGACATCACTCGTTTCGAGCGGGAACGCTCACGGCGCATCGAAACGGATAAAGAGATTCTGAGAAAACACGGGTTCGATCTTGACGCACCGGATATTCCGGCCTGGGCGAATGACCCGCATAAAGCCGCACAGTTGAGAGGTCTGATCCGCAAATTGCAGATGGATTGGATCGAACGCGCCGGTGAATGGTACTCTGGTATCTTGCATGCGTCATTCGGCGTGTTCTTCAAGAAAGCCGCCGCTGATATTGGCGGCATGGCCCAACAAAATCTAAACCAAGTCACTCGCGGTGTTGCTGGTGACCTTCAGCGCATGTTTGGTTGGGAAGGTGAGACAAAACTCCCAAGCACAAAAGAATCTCTCGCAATGCTCGGTGCGTATCATGAAGCCTTGGGCGAGAGTTACCGTGCCGGTAAAGAAGCCCTGGTCAGTGGATGGGAACCTCAAGGATTAGAGACTTCAGAAAAGATCCATGCCCCCTCCATCTTCCCTGAGTCTGAAACGATCCGTCACATCTCTGGTATCTCGACGATGCAGGGCATGACCGCATTTACAAAGATGGTTATGGCCAGGTCTGAGGCGAGACTGTGGGCGTTGCGTCAGGGCCATGGTGACGCCTGGGTCGAAAAGCAGATGTCGGATCGGGATAGTGAAGCCTGGACTAGAGGGAGAGAAATCGCCGGAATCGGCACTCTTACCAATGCGGCTCCTGGTGCTCGTACCATCAACGCTCTGAAATACTCCAGAACGAACGGTGATTATGTCAAGATGGCGACGAAAGCCCTCGCACACACCGTAGCCCCTTTCTACAACATTCCTGTGAACGTCGTGTATCGGCAATTCCGAGATTGGATTCCCGTCACCTCAGAACTCATCGCAGTGCTGGAACGCAATCGGGAAGTCAGTGCCTACGAAGGTAGCAAAAACCCAAACAAAGAGATGC
>CAZZLB010000110.1:0-3617 GCA_964654655.1 uncultured Rhodoferax sp.
GGCATTCAGAAGGCGCTGGCCGGCAAGAGCATTGAGACGGTCTGAAACACATCGATCCGCAAACACATGCCCAACATCAAAATCCTGCCCCATCCGGACTATTGCCCGCAGGGTGCTGAAATTTCGGCACCCGCTGGTACTTCCATTTGCGAGGCATTGCTCGACAACAACATCGCCATTGATCACGCCTGTGACATGAGTTGTGCCTGTACCACCTGCCACGTCGTAGTGCGCGAGGGCTTTGCCTCGCTCAATGAACTTGACGAAAACGAAGAAGACCTGCTGGATCGCGCCTGGGGTCTCGAACCACAGTCGCGCCTGAGCTGTCAGGCTTACCTTGCACAAACCGACATCGTGGTGGAGATTCCACGCTATTCAATCAACCACGCAAAAGAAGATCATTGACTTATGCGTCAAATATTTCTGGACACCGAGACCACGGGTCTGTCGGCTGACAACGGCGACCGCGTCATCGAAATTGGCTGCGTGGAGTTGTTGAACCGCAAACTGACAGGCAACAACAAGCATTTTTACCTCAATCCGGGGCGCGACAGCCATGAAGAAGCGCTCAAGGTACACGGTCTGACCAGTGAATTCCTGCGCGACAAGCCGGCATTCGAAGCCGTGGTGGACGATCTGCTGGCCTACCTGCAAGGGGCGGAAATCATCATTCACAACGCGCCCTTCGATATGGGTTTTCTGAACAAGGAACTGGCATTGCTCGGGCGGGCGCCGCTGCGCGAGTTTGTGCTTGCTGTGACCGACACGCTGGCGCTGGCCAAGGAGATGTTTCCGGGCAAGCGCAACTCGCTGGACGCATTGTGTTCAAGACTCGGCGTCGACAATTCCGGACGCACGCTGCATGGCGCCTTGCTTGACGCCGAACTGCTGGCCGATGTGTACATCAATATGACGCGCGGTCAGGAGGCCTTGCTGATCGATGCCGGCTCGTCGCATGGCGATGGCCGGCATGTACAGATGATGGATCTGAGTGTCTTCAAACTGCCGGTGCTTGACGCCACCGAGCATGAGTTGGCGGCCCATGAGCAAGTGCTGGCCGAGCTCGACAAAGCCAGTGGCGGCAAGACGGTGTGGCGCCTGATGGCCTGAAATTGAGGCATAATTCCCCCCTCTCCTGAAACGAATTCAGGGCGGTTAGCTCAGGGGTAGAGCACTGCATTCACACTGCAGGGGTCGCAAGTTCGAAACTTGCACTGCCCACCATCAATTGGTGATAAATCGAAAAGCCCGCTGGTCCACGTGACGGCGGGCTTTTTTGATAAGCTCGATGCATGGATCAAGTCGAATGCGTGGTCATCGGCGCCGGTGTGGTCGGCCTGGCTGTGGCGCGTGCGCTGGCTTTGAGCGGGCGCGAGGTGATGGTGCTCGAAGCGGCATCCGCCATCGGCACGGGAACAAGTTCGCGCAACAGCGAAGTCATCCATGCCGGCATCTATTACCCGAAAGACTCCCTGAAGGCCAAGCTGTGTGTGCAGGGCAATCGCCTGCTGTACGACTATTGCGCTGAGCGCGGTATTGGCCACAGGCGTTGCGGCAAACTGCTGGTGGCGACTGCACCGGAGCAGGTGCCCCAGTTGCAGGGCATCAAGGCACGCGCCGAAATCAATGGCGTCAACGACCTGCAACTGCTCAGTGCTGCACAGGCTCACGCCATGGAGAGTGAACTGGTCTGTGATGCGGCGATTTATTCGCCCGGCACCGGCATTGTGGACAGCCACGCCTTGATGCTGGCGTTGCAGGGTGACATCGAGAACGCTGGCGGCATGGTGGTCCTCAATTCACCGCTGCAGCGAGCCGACTGCACCCCAAAAGGTATTTGCCTGACCGCTGCCGACGGTACGCAGTTGCTGGCAAGGACGGTGGTCAATGCCGCTGGCTTGCAGGCGCCAGCGCTGGCAGCCCGTTTCACCGGGCTGGCGACGCAATATGTGCCGCGCGCCTGGTATGCCAAGGGAAATTACTTCACGCTGGCGGCGCGCGCGCCGTTCTCCCGCCTGATCTATCCCGTCCCACAGCCTGGCGGCCTGGGTGTGCACCTGACGCTTGATCTGGGTGGGCAGGCCAAGTTCGGACCCGACGTGCAGTGGGTTGACTCGGCGGAGGATTTGACAGTCGATCCGGCGCGCGGTGATGCCTTTTATGCTGAAGTGCGCAAATACTGGCCCGCACTCGAAGACGGCGCACTGATTCCAGGCTATGCCGGGATACGGCCGAAGATTCACGGTCCCGGTCAGGCTGACTGCGATTTCCTCATTCAGGGCGAGGCAGTGCACGGTGTGCCCGGTCTGGTCAATCTGTTCGGCATTGAGTCGCCAGGCCTTACCAGCGCGCTGGCGATAGGGGATTACGTGCGAGATATGCAGTTGTCATGAATCACGCATACACTGGATTGCGGCTCCAGGCCGCGATGACAGGCGGAACAATCAGCAGGTCTTCTTTATCAAGCTGGCCGAGTCGGTGATCAGCGCGGGCCCCTGGTAGATCAGTCCGGTATAAATCTGCACCAGATCGGCTCCGGCCCTGATCTTGCTCACGGCGTCCTGCGCGCTCATGATGCCACCCACGCCAATGATGGGAAAGCCGGTTCCCAGGGCATTGCGCAATTGAGTGATGACGCGGTTGCTCTGTGCCAACAGCGGTGCGCCGGACAGACCGCCGGCCTCTTCGGCGTGCGCCAGACCCTGCACGGCATCACGTGCCAGTGTGGTGTTGGTGGCAATCACCCCGTCCATGCCGTGGCGCTGCAGGGTGCTGGCAATGACATCAATCTGCGCGGTGTCCAGGTCGGGTGCAATCTTCACGAAAAGGGGCGTGCTCTTGCCATGCTGTTGGGCCAGGGTCTTGCGACGCTTGGCCAGAGCGCCGAGCAGACCGTCGAGTGCCTCATCGCCTTGCAGCGAGCGCAGATTCCTGGTGTTGGGGCTCGATATATTGACTGCCACATAGTCGGCGTAGGGATAGACACCATCGAGCGCAACAAGGTAGTCGTCGGTGGCGCGTTCAATCGGTGTTGCTGCGTTCTTTCCGATGTTGAGCCCGAGCAGCATCGCTGCCGCACGGCTCTGCCGCTCACGGTACAGGGCAGAGCGCTTGACGTTGGCAATGAAAGCATCCAGGCCCTCGTTGTTGAAGCCCAGGCGATTGATCAGGGCCTGGCGTTGCGGCAAGCGGAACATTCGCGGCTTCGGGTTACCACTTTGCGCCAGGGGAGTGACCGTGCCGACTTCAATAAAGCCAAAGCCGATCGCCGCCAGCGCGTCTATGCAGCGGGCGTTCTTGTCCAGTCCCGCTGCCAGCCCGACGCGATTCGGAAATGTCAGTCCCGCCAGCTTGATCGGGTCCTCCACCCGGCTCGTCCTGTAAGCCAGCTGCAAGGGCGTGCCTTGCGTACTGGCCAGGGCGTGCAGCGTCAGCTCGTGCGCCGTCTCGGGATCCAGGCCAAACAAAAATCGGCGCGCCAGCGCATAGGGGACGAGAGACATTGGATAATTCCTGCAAAGTATTCGACTAACCCGACTGATTTTCCCAGATGACACAGCAACCCACTTCTGCCAGCGCCACTTTGTCCCAGGACGAACTCAAAGCCATGGTTGGCC
>CAZZLB010000110.1:3717-8303 GCA_964654655.1 uncultured Rhodoferax sp.
GGGCGTGCCAGCCTGCGCCTGAAGGATGGCCAGCCCCTGGTCACCGACAACGGTCAGTTCATCCTGGATGTAGCCGGGTTGCAGATCAACGATCCACCGGCATTTGAGTCCGAGGTCAGTCAATGGCCCGGCGTCGTGACGGTCGGTGTCTTTGCATTCCAGAAAGCGCAGGTCTGCCTGCTGGCTACACCGGCTGGTGTGAAGACAATGACGTTCTAGAACCGGATGCCCGCCGGATTGGGTGGTGCGGCGATGGGTGCCACAAGCGCATCGCGCGGCGCAGGGGCGTCACTGGCTGGCGCGGGAGCTGCGGCTTTCTGTGTAACCACCAGTGGCGTGGCTGGCGGCGCGCGGTAGCTGGCTGGCAGTACCGATGTTTTCGGGTAAGCTGCCGCGTCCAGAAATTGTGACCATTCAGTGTCGGAGTAACCCTTGATCTGCTGGCTGCCTATCGTCAAAAATGGCAGTGAACTGGCGCCGCTGATGCGCTGCAACGCGTCGCTGTCGTCAGCGGTGGTTACGGTTTTTTCGACAAAGGGGATGCCGCGGCCGCTGAGCAGATCGCGGCCCGAGTTGCAAGGGGCGCAGTTGCTCGAGGTGTAAAGCGTGACCGGGTATTTGCTGGCGACCTGCCGCAACTCCGCAGGCAGCGCAACTGCGGTGACGGGCAGCGCCCTGCCGCTGGCGTCGAGCACCGTGGCTTTGTCGGTTGCCAGGGGAAGCTTGTCGGAGAAGGTGACGCGGCCATCAGCACCAACCACACGGTAAATCGTCTGTGACTGCAGGACACCAGGCAACAGCAGCGCCGCTATGCAGACGCCGCCGCAAAGGGCTGCGCTGAAGATTCGCGCACCAGGCTTGCGGGATGGATTTCTGATTTTCAAAATCGACCTCTTCAGTTCTTCGTGCTCATGCCTTGATGCCGCAACAGGGCGTCGAGTTGGGGCTCGCGTCCCCGAAACGCCTTGAACGAATCCATGGCCTCGCGGCTGCCTCCGACTTCCAGAATGCATTGGCGGAATTTTGTACCAGTTTCGACATTCGGTAAACCGTCTGCACCCATGCTTTCTTCAAAGGCTGCATAGGCATCGGCGCTCAGCACCTCGGCCCACTTGTAACTGTAGTAACCCGCAGCATAGCCACCACCAAAAATGTGGCCAAAGGTGTGGGCCGTGCGGCTCCAGGATGGCGACTGCAATACCGCCACTTCTGAGCGAACCTGGCGCAGCAAGGTCATCAGGTCGGTGGCCGGATCGGATGAGGTGTGCAGCAGCATGTCAAACAGGGCGAACTCGATCTGTCTGAGGGTTTGCAGGCCGCTCTGAAAGTTTTTGGCAGCCAACATCCTGTCAAACAACTCGCGTGGCAAGGGTTGGCCGCTATCGACGTGGGCTGTCATGTGGCGCAGCACATTCCATTCCCAGCAGAAATTCTCCATGAACTGGCTCGGCAGTTCGACGGCATCCCATTCGACTCCGCTGATGCCTGACACATCGAGTTCTTCGACCTGCGTCAAAAGGTGGTGCAGGCCGTGTCCGAATTCATGGAACAGCGTGGTGACATCGTCGTGGGTCAGCAGCGCAGGTCTTTCACCCACTGCGTCGGCAAAGTTGCAGACCAGGTGGGCTACGGGCGTCTGCAGTTGGCTGGTGTCCGGACGCAGCCAGCGTGTGCGTACGTCATCCATCCAGGCGCCACCGCGCTTGCCGGTGCGCGCTGCCGGGTCCAGATAGAACTGGCCAAGCAGCGCGCCGGCACGCTCAATCCGGTAAAACCCGACGCCGCCATGCCAGACCGGTGCCTGATCCTGGCGGATGCTGACATCAAACAGTGTTTCCACGATTTTGAACAGTCCAGCCAATACCTTGGGTGCCGGAAAGTACTGCTTGACTTCCTGCTCGCTGAAGGCGTAACGCGCTTCTTTCAGTTTTTCGCCGACAAAAGGCCAATCCCAGGGTTGGGGGTCATTCAGTTGCAGATGCTTGGCGCCATAGTCGCGCATATCGGCCACATCCTGTTCGGCGAAGGGTCTTGCGCGTTGCGCCAGATCGCGCAGGAAAGCAATGACCTGTTGCGGCGACTCGGCCATCTTGGGTACCAGCGAGAGTTCGCCGTAGTTGTTGTAACCCAGCAATACCGCTTCTTCGCGCCGCAGCCTCATAATCTCGGCAATCACGGCCGAGTTATCGAACTTTTCCGGCTCCACTTCGGCCTGGTCCGAGGCACGCGTGACATAAGCACGGTACAACCTCTGGCGCAGTGCACTGCTGCTGGCAAACTGCATCACCGGCAGATAGCAGGGCATCTTCAGCGTCAGCTTGAATCCTTCCTTGCCCTCGGCTTGGGCCAGTGCCAGCGCAGCTTGTTTGACATCGTCCGGCACACCTTCGACTTCGGTGGCGCTGGCGTAATAGGCAAAGGCATCGGTGGCGTCAAGTGCGTTTTCACTGAACTTCTGGCTCAACTCGGCCAGGCGTTCCTGGATGGCAGCAAAACGCTCGCGCTCTGCTCCCGCCAGTTCGGCGCCGCCGAGGACAAAGTTGCGCAGGGCATTCTTGTGTGCCTGGCCTTGTTCGGTCGTCAGCGTGCCTGGCTGTATCTGCTTGTACTTGGCATAAAGGCGCTGGTCCGAACCCAGGCGCGTGAAGAACTCCGTGACTTTGGGCAAAACCAGGTTGTAGGCGGCGCGCAGTTCTGGCGTGTCGGCAACGGCCTTGAGGTGGTTCACTGCGCCCCAGGCGCGGCTCAATTGTTCGACTGCGACGTCCAGCACGGCGGCGATGGCGTTCCATTCTGCTGCAAAGCCGTCGGCGGTGACGGTCTCCAGCGCGCTCTCGGCCTGTGCCAGCAAGTGTTCTACGGCCGGCGCGACGTGCTCTGGCAGGATCTGATCAAACAGCGGCAGACCGTCAAAGGAGAGTAGGGGATTGCTCATCCCGCCCGCTCCGCTGCTTCCAGCGTATTGACCAGCAACATGGTGATGGTCATCGGGCCAACCCCGCCAGGCACCGGGGTGATGAAGCTGGCAATTTCCTTGACGCCGGCAAAGTCCACATCGCCACACAACTTTCCTTCGGGATTGCGGTTCATGCCAACGTCAATCACGATTGCACCGGGCTTGACCATGTCGGCTGTCAGCACGTTGCGCTTTCCCACTGCGGCGACAACCACGTCGGCTTGCCGCGTGTGCTGCCCCATGTCAGCGGTGGCGCTGTGACAAACCGTGACCGTCGCATTGGCTTGCAGCAGCAGCAGCGCCATCGGCTTGCCCACGGTATTGCTGCGACCGATCACCACCGCATGCTTGCCACGCAAATCGATGCCCGTGCTCTCTATCAGTTTCATGCAGCCGTAGGGCGTGCAGGGCCGAAAGCCGGGTGCGCCGGTCATCAATTCGCCAGCCGACAGGGTGGCGTAACCGTCCACGTCCTTGCTGGTCGAAATGGCTTCGATCACCTTGTGCGGGTTGATGTGTTTGGGCAGGGGCATTTGTACCAGAATGCCGTGCACCGACGGGTCGGCGTTGAGTGCGGCGATGCGCGCGAGCAGATCGGCCTCAGGCAAGGTGGCATCGTATTTCTCGAACACCGACTGCACGCCGGTATCTGCGCAAGCCTTGACCTTGTTGCGCACATAGACCGCGCTGGCCGGATCGTCGCCGACCAGGATCACCGCCAGCCCGGCCGTGCGGCCGCGCGCTTTGAGCGCCTGCACACGTGCTGCGACTTCGCTGCGCAGTTGGGCGGAGAGGGCGACGCCGTCAATGATCTGGCCACGCTGGTTTTCTTGGTTCGTCATGGTTTGCTTGTATCGGTTCAACTAAAGAATCATCGACTACGTCATTGCGAAGGTCGAAGGCCTGTGGCAATTCATGCATGGACTGCCGCGCTTCGCTCGCAGTGACGCCGCCGGGTGCATGGCCAGCGAACGGCGCCTCAGGCTTTGCCGGCAGCTTGTCCCAGCGCTATTTTCAGAAGGTCGGCGACGGTATTGGCGTTGAGTTTTTCCATGATGTTGGCGCGGTGCGCTTCCACCGTCTTGATGCTGATGCCCAGGTCGTCTGCAATCTGCTTGTTCAGGCGGCCTGCAACGATGCGCTCCAGCACCTGCGCTTCGCGCAAGGTCAAGCGGGCCATCAGCGCCCCGCGGTTGGCGGCGCTCTGGTGTTCGGCAAAGGTTTCCTTGGCCTGATCGAGCATGCGTTCCACCAGGGTCACCAGCTGGTCTTCCTTGAAGGGCTTCTGGATGAAGTCCATCGCACCCTTCTTCATGGTATCGACCGCCATCGGTACGTCACCGTGTCCCGTAATGAAGACAATGGGTAGTGGCGAGCGTGCTTCGATCAGACGATTCTGCAATTCCAGACCGGTCATGCCACCCATGCGGATATCGACAATCAGGCAGGCCACCTCGCGCGCATCGTAGCGACTGAGAAAAGACTCGGCAGAGTCGAAGCATCGCACCCGGTATTCCTTGCCTTCGAGAAGCCACTGAAGCGAATCGCGCACCGCTTCGTCGTCGTCAACGACGTAAATCGTGCCTTTTTTCGGTATCAAACTCATGCTTTATCCCGGATTGACCCTGGA
>CAZZLB010000111.1:0-8260 GCA_964654655.1 uncultured Rhodoferax sp.
CCACGGCCTTCGGCCTCGCGATGACGACAGCGAGATGGCTGGTTTTACAACTCATAATCATCCAAATGGCCGGTCATGGCGCGGGCCACCAGGGTTCGGTTCAGGCGGTCGCTCAGCAGTTCTGCAAACTTGTAGACAAAGTTGCGCAGGTAGGCGCCGCGCTTGAAGGCCACGCGTGTGACGTTCTGGCCAAACAGGTGGCCGCCAGGGCGTACCAGCAGATCGCTTGTGGCACCATCTTCCATCACGTCGCGCACCGACATCTCGGCCGCAATGCCGACACCCAGGCCGAGGCGTACATAGGTCTTGATGACATCCGAATCAATGGCTTCGAGCGCTATGCGCGGTTCGAGCTTGCGCGTGGCGAAGGCGTGGTCGATGCGGGTGCGCCCGGTGTAGGCAGGGTGGTAGGTAATCAAAGGCTCCTGCGCTATGTCTTCGAGCGTCAGATGCTCCTTCTGGGCCAGCGGGTGACCGACCGGCAGGACCAGCACATGCTGCCACTCGTAGCAGGGCAGGGTCACCAGTTCGGCGTAGCCGGCGAGAGACTCGGTGGCAATGCCGATCTCGGCGACTTCGTCGATCAACATGCGCGCGACCTGGTCGGGCGAACCCTGGTGCAGGCTGACATTGACCTTGGGGTAGGCCAGGCGCAGCTTGGCGACCGACTCGGGCAGCACGTAGCGCGCTTGCGTGTGGGTGGTGGCAATGGAAAGGGTGCCGCTGTCCTCAGCGCTGTATTGCTCGCCAATGCGCTTGAGGTTTCCGAGTTCACGCAGAATCAGTTCGATGCTCTTGAGCACTTGCTCGCCGGGTTCCGTGACACGCTTGAGACGCTTGCCGTGGCGCGCGAAGATTTCGATGCCAAGTTCTTCTTCGAGTTCGATGATCGCTTTGGAGACACCCGGCTGCGAGGTATGCAGTGCTTTGGCGGCTTCAGTCAGGTTCAGGTTACGGCGAACCGCTTCCTGAACAAAACGAAATTGGTGTAAGTTCATATCAAATTTCAGCTAACAGTGAAATTTATTATGCCTTACTCGCATACTCAACCCAGGCCGAATTCAGGGCAGTGCGATGCGCGCCATTAACTCAATCATTTGTGCTTCCTCTCCGATAGCGGGGCGTAGTACGAAGGCGACATGCGGATGGCTGGCCTTCAAGCCGTCCAGCAAGAGCGGCAGATCGTCACGCGCATGCTTGCCGATCCCCAGAAACATGGGGACGATGGTGATGCGCCTGACACCGTGTTGCACCAACTCGGCGGTACAGCTGGCGAGATCGGGCGCAGTGATTTCGAGATAGGCGCAGCGCACGTGAATGGCTGGCGCCAACTGCCTGATGCGCTCGGCTACCGCTTCCATGGGTTGTCGCCAAAGCGGGTCGCGCGAACCGTGCGCCAGCAGAATCGTGCCTTGAACGGGATTTGCAGCACTCATCGCCTGAAGACCAGCCAGCCAAAGGCGGTGAGCGAGAGCAGCGAATAGATGATGCCGGGAAAGGCAGCCGTCAGCCAGGGTTGCCAATTCTGCAGATTGCCGATGTAGCCAAACACGTTGTTGAGCAGGAAAAAGCTGATGCCGGCCATCACGCCACCAAACACATAGCCGGTGATGCCGCCGGTGCGAAAGTGCAGGTAGGCGAAGGGTAGCGCCAGTACCACCATGACCAGACAGCTCAAGGGATAAAACACCTTCTTCCAGAACTCGATCTGGTAGCGCTGGGCGCTCTGGCCATTGGCATCGAGGTGCCGTATGTACTGGAACAGGTCAATCGTGCTCATGCGCTCGGGTTTGAGCAGGGCGGCCGAGACCATTTCGGCACTGATCTGGTTTGGCCAGCGAAAACTCTCCATCTGGGCACGTTCAATGTGCGCGGTATCCACATCGCGCGGTGGAAACTCGGTGCGCAGCACGCGCTTGAGCGTCCAGGAGTCGTCAGGTGCGTGAATCGCAGACTCGGCCTGCAACATGGACATCAAATAGCCCTGATTGTCAAACTCGAAGATTCGCACACCGCGCATGCTGCTGTCCGAATCCAGTGCTGCGACATTGACGGCGAACTGTGAATAGGCTTGCCGCTCCTTCAGCCAGGCACCGGTGTGCCCGACGGTGATGCGTCCCTGGTAGCGCGCCTTGAGCAGTTGGGCGCTTCTGTCTGCCATGGGCGCCAGATAGTCACCGATGGCAAAAGTCAGCACAACGTAGCCCAGACCCAGAATCAGCAGCGTCTTGAGCGCGCGCCAGGGCCCCAGCCCGCTGGTGCGCAGGATGGTGTATTCGGAACTCTTGGCAAAGCGTGCCATCACAAAAATGGTGCCAATCAGCACGGCGATGGGCAGCAGTTCGTACAGATGACTTGGAATCATCAGCGTGACGTAGCTCAGAGCGTGGACCAGCTGATACTGCTCGGCCCCGTGGCGTCCGATGGACTGGATCTCTTCGACAAAGTCAAAGAAGAAGAACAAACAGAGAAAGCACAGCGTGACAAAGCCGACTCCGGACAAGACTTCGCCGTAGATCAGGCGCCGGATCGTTCTCATGCTGCCTTCCTTTGCAGGCTGCGCCAGTTCCAGTTGTTATGCCCTTTGGCAACCCAGAACACACCCATCAGAAAGATGCTGCCGTGCAAGCCCAGCATATAGCCGGCAAAAGTGAATTTGCCGGAAGCGATCCAGTTCTGTCCAAGGTTCAGCAAATTGTTGTACAGCACAAAGGCAAACAGGGAAAACACCAGATTGACACTGCGCCCCACGCGCGGATTCACGCTCGATACCGCGGTACCGATGATGACAAAGTTGATGGCAGCCAGAAACAGCCCGAAGCGCCACGACAGCTCGCCCAGATTCTGCGGCGTCAGGTTTCGCAGCAGTTCAAGGGTGGCACGGGTGTTGACCGGCACAAAGTCGGAGCTCGAGAGCGTATCGGCGCCAACCCGGGTGCGGTACTCCTCAAATTCACTGATCTTGAATTCGGTCTTGCCGACCACGTTTTCAAGCCGCTGCCCGTTGCTGAGCGTCAGAAAGCGGTCTCTGTCGATGCGTTGAATCTGGCCGCGCCGGGCGGAGGTAATGGTCTCCTTGCCGGCTTCCGTGGTGGCAATAAAAACGTTGGAGCCGGTCTCTTTGCCATCGGCATTTTTCTCTACAAAAAAAACCCGCGTGCCGCCAGCCGATTCCTGAAACTGGCCCGGCTCCACACGCTCGATATCACCGCGGCGCTCGTACTGTTCCTTGAGCACCTCGATCTTGTTGTTGGACCACGGCAGCACCAGCAGCGCCAGCGCCATCACGACCAGCAGCACCGGCCAGGCGAAACGGAAAAGCGGCTTGAGCAGGGCGGCCAGACCCTTGCCGGCGCCAAACCAGATCACCATCTCGCTGTCGCGGTACATGCGCGACAGCGTGCCGAAGATGGCAATGAACAGGCTCATGGTCAGGATGGTTGGCATGTAGGCCAGCACGGTGTAGCCCATCACCAGCATCACGTCGGATGGATTGAAGCTGCCGCGCGAGGCCTGGCCCAGCGTGCGGATCAGGGTCATCGTCATGACGACGGTGACAAGCACCACCAGCGTGGCGCCAAAACTGCGTGCCAACTCCTGGCGAACGGAAGAATGGAATAACATCCCGACCTATTATGAAACATTGCGGGCAGCCTGCGCGCCCCGAACCAAAGGTGAATCATGAATTTTGAACTCAAGACGCTCGAGCTGGGTGGCGCCGGAAACGCAACCTGCGACGCCCTGATTGTCCTGCTCAGCGCTGCTTTCAAGCCGGGCAAGGATGCCTTGTCGGCGCTGGTGTCGCAGGTGCACAAAGCAGGCGATCTGGAAACCAAAGCAGGCAAATCTCTGCAGATCTATCGTCCGGCCGGACTTGCTTGCGCGCGGCTGGTGCTGGTCAGCGTGGGCGAGGGCTCGGTCAGGGAACTGCGCCAGGGTGTGGCCGGCGCAGTTGCCGCAGTCAAGGGCAACAAGTTGAAGAAACTGGTTCTCTGTTTTTCCACGGACCCCGAAGCTGCAGGCCTGCGCGCTTGCATGGCAGCGGTCGCCGAAGCCAGTTACGTGTTCACGACGACCAAATCCAAACCAGAGCCGCGCGTGTTGCAACGTGTTGTTGTTGCACTGCCGGCGGCGGCCAGGCTCAAGACGGTGTTTGAGCAGACGGCGGCCGCTGTTGCGGGTATCGAGTACGCCAAGGAATGGGCGAACCGGCCAGCCAACCACGCCACGCCAAGCCTGATTGCCGGTGCGGCACGCGCGCTGGCCAAGTACCCGAAGATTGCCTGTCAGGTGCTCGGTCCGAAGGACGTTGCCAAACTCGGCATGGGCTCCTTCATGGCGGTGGCGCAGGGCTCGCAGGAGCCACTGCGCTTTATCGTTCTGCGTTACACCGGTGCTGGAAAAGCTGTGGCACCGACGGTGCTGGTCGGCAAGGGCATCACCTTTGACAGTGGCGGCATCTCGCTCAAACCTGCGCCGGAAATGGACGAGATGAAGTTTGACATGTCGGGTGCTGCCAGCGTGCTGGGTGTCTTCAAGGCACTGGCCGAACTGAAGCCTGCCATCAATGTGGTCGGATTGATCCCGGCCTGCGAGAACCTGCCCGATGGTCGCGCCATCAAGCCCGGTGATGTGGTCAGCAGCATGAGCGGCCAGACCATCGAGATCCTCAATACCGACGCCGAAGGCCGTCTGGTGCTGTGCGACGCGCTGACCTATGCCGAGCGCTTCAAACCACGCGCCGTGGTCGACATCGCCACTCTGACCGGCGCTTGCATGATCGCTTTGGGCGGTGTGCGCAGCGGCCTGTTTGCCAGCAATGACGAACTGGCGGCCGCGCTGCTGGCCGCTGGCGAAGCGAGTTCCGACCTGTGCTGGCGCATGCCACTGGACGAGGATTACGCCGAAGGACTGAAGAGCAACTTTGCCGATGTGGCCAACGTTGCCGGTCGCGCCGGGGGTGCCATCACGGCGGCCAAGTTCCTGCAACGTTTTGCCGGCAAGTTCCCCTGGGCGCATCTGGACATTGCCGGAACGGCGTGGAAGAGCGGGGCAGCCAAGGGCGCGACCGGGCGTCCGGTGGCATTGTTGCTGCAGTACCTGCTGGCTTCGGCAAAGTAGCTATCGAGAAAGCGCCAGTGACCGAGGTCGCCTTTCACTTCAACGCACCCGAGCGCCTGGGCTACGCCTGCCGTCTGCTGCGCAAGGCAGTTGCCAGCGGCGCCAGGGTGGTGGTGACGGGTGCAGTGGCGACGTTGGAGGAATTGGATTCCTTGCTCTGGACTTTCTCCCCAAGCGACTTTGTGCCGCACTGCATGGCAGATAGCGATGCCCATGTGGTCGCTGCTTCGCCAGTGATTCTTTCGACCTCGATCGCCAGCACAGCGCATCAGCAGGTGTTGCTCAATCTGGGCCGACTGGTGCCCGAGGGTTTTGATCGTTTCGAGCGCGTCATTGAACTGGTTGGACAGGATGAGCAGGAACGGCGGCAAGCCCGTGCACGCTGGAAGCAGTACGCCGACCAGGGCTACGCCATCACCCGGCATGATCTGACCTTGAAGGCTTCTGACTGATGCATGCTTCGCCCCGCGTCCCGCCCCGCTTTCTTCCGACTCTGACCGAAATCGTGCAGGTGCCATCGGCGCCGGCCCAAGCCGGTACGGGCGCCACGGCGCAATCTGAAGTTGCAGCTGAGCCAGTCCGGGGGCTGGATCCGTTGATTGAACAGCAGGTGCGCGAACTGGTTCGAATCCTGGTAGCGGAGCAGATCGACAGCCTGAAAGCCGCTTGGCGCCAGGAAAATGGCGGGTCTGACGACAAATAATCTGCGTCTTGCCGGCAGAATTGGTGACTTCCCTAGGTAAGGTCACCAAAAATTGGGTTATCGTGTAGGGCGTGGAATTAGTCATTAATTCACATTTTTTTAAATTTTGGAGTTGTCTATGCAAATGAAGTTGAAAATTACCGCTGCCGCCGCATTGGCAGTTGCCGCTGGCGTCGCGATGGCCCAGGACGTGCAAGTGGTCAAGATTGGCCACGTCGCTCCGATGTCTGGTGGTCAAGCCCACTACGGCAAGGACAATAACAACGGCGCCCTGATGGCAGTTGAAGAACTCAACACACAGAACATCGTTATCGGTGGCAAGAAGATCAAGTTCGAACTGCAGTCTGAAGACGACGCTGCGGATCCGAAGCAAGGCACTGCCGTAGCGCAAAAACTGTGCGACAGCAAGGTGGCGGGCGTTGTGGGTCACCTGAATTCGGGTACCACGATTCCGGCTTCCAAGGTCTATAACGACTGCGGCATTCCCCACATCACCGGCGCAGCAACCAACCCCAACCTGACCAAGCCCGGCTACAAGACAACCTACCGCATCATCGCCAATGACAACGCCCTGGGTGCTGGTCTGGCTGCACACGCTTACTCGACCCTGAAGCTCAAGACTGTCGCCATCATCGACGACCGCACTGCTTACGGTCAAGGCGTGGCAGAAGTGTTCAAGAAGACCGCCCTGTCGCATGGCATGACCGTGGTTGACGAACAATTCACCAACGACAAGGCCACCGACTTCATGTCGATCCTCACCTCCATCAAAGCCAAGAAGCCCGATGCGATTTTCTTCGGTGGCATGGACCCGCAAGCCGGCCCGATGCTGCGTCAGATGGAGCAACTCGGCCTGAGCACCACCAAGTACTACGGTGGCGACGGCATCTGCACAGCAGAAGTTGCCAAACTGGCTGCTGGCGCCAAGACGCTGGAAAACGTGATCTGCGCCGAAGGTGGCGCGTCGCTGGAGAAAATGCCTGGTGGTACCGCCTGGAAGGCCAAGTACGACAAGAAGTTCCCTGGCCAGTTCCAGGTGTACAGCCCCTACACCTATGACGCAACCTTCGTTCTGGTTGACGCCATGAAGCGCGCCAATTCGACCGATCCGAAGGTGTACACCGCCAAGCTGCTCGAAGCCAACTACAAGGGTGTTACCGGCACCATCGCGTTTGAACCCAATGGCGAGTTGAAGAACCCGTCGATGACGCTGTCGGTCTACAAGGCCGGCAAGAAGACCGCGCTGTAATCGCTGCGTTCTGCATCCAGACAAAAGGCCACCTTCGGGTGGCCTTTTTTTCTTGTCTTGCGCAAGGTGGCGAGCGAATTGACGCCTTGCCTCAGTTAAAATTCAGGGCGCTGGAGCGGTGGATGAGTGGTTTAAGTCACACGCCTGGAAAGCGTGCGAGGGGTAAAACCCTCCGGGGGTTCGAATCCCCCCTGCTCCGCCAGCGATAAGTCTTTGTGGGTCTTTTTCAGTCCACATGCGATAGTAAGAAGCCCCGTTTTCCCAAGGAAGACGGGGCTTTTTTGTTTCCATGAGTCAAATCAACTGATTGAGGCGCAATTTTCAAGAAAGTGATTAAAATGTACTTGTTTAATGTACATAAATCCTAGTTATGTCTATTTCAATTGCTCAATCCAGGCAACAATTGTCTGCGCTGATCGCGGCGGCGCAGCAGCAACCCCAGGTCATTACAAAACATAACACGCCCGTGGCGGTGCTGGTGTCGGCCGACTACTTTCAGCGCAGTGAAGTCGCCGTCAAGCCCGGTGCCGAGTCCTTTTACAAGCAGCTGTTGCAACTGCGTGAAGCATTTGTGCCGCAGGACGAAATCGGGTTTGTCGCGCCAACAGACGCGGCGCGGCAAGCCGCCTGGCAGCGCACCAATGACTTCGCAGCCCCTGTCTGAGACCGCGCTACCGTGAGCGTCACCATCGTTCTGGCAGATACCAATGTCGTGAGTGAATTCGTCAAAAAAACGCCAGATGCGCAGGTGATGACGTGGCTTCAGTCGGTTGAATTGTTGGCGATCTCGGCCGTCACACTGGAAGAGGCCCACTTCGGTCTGGCTTGGCACCCCAACACACGCAAACTGGCGTTGTTCAACGCTCTGGTGGAGCGATTGCACGCGGTCTACCCCATCACAGCAGCAATTGCACAGAGATCCGGCTTGCTGCGTGGGCAGTTTCAGGCCCAGGGTATCGTCCGCAGCGCCCCAGACATGCTGATAGCTGCCACTTGCATCGAACACCAGTTGCTGTTGGCCACGCGCAATGTGCGCGATTTCATGGGTTGCGGCGTGCAGGTGCTAAACCCTTTCGAACCGTTGTGATCACAGCACAGGGCTTTATCCATGTCCACACCCGATTTCTCCCAGGGCGCTGCCTTTGTACGCGGGCAATATGTTCCGATCGCCCAGGCCAGTATTTCCA
>CAZZLB010000112.1:0-8243 GCA_964654655.1 uncultured Rhodoferax sp.
GCGCAGGCCCATCATCACGCCGTAGCGGTGCGCCCCGCTCATCTGGTACACGCCTGTCATGCGGCGGAAGGCGGCCAAGCCCTTGCGCTCGGCCTCGTGCCGCGTGCGGGCCGCTGCGCCGCGAGCCGCGCTGTAGCGGCGGTGGTCGCCCTGCGCGGCCATCAGGCGCTTCTCGTGCGCCTGCATGCGCGTCTGGACGGCCTTCTGCTGCCGCTCGCTGCGCCCGCCCTGTCGAGCGCGGACGGTGAACGTGCCGCCGTCGTGCACGATGCCGCTGTAGGGCGTGCCGATGGTCTGAATGAGGGTGAGGCCTTGCACCTGCACGGTGACCGCGCGGCGGCTGGCGCCGGTGTACTGCCACGGCCTGGTGCTGCGGCCCTGCCGCGCCTTGCGCTTGGCCCACGACGGAGCGTTGGGCGTGAGCGGCGCGCCGTCGGTGTCGCGGCCCTCGGCCATGCGCCGGACCACGCTGGCGGTCTGCGCGCTGGCGATGGCGTTGAGCGCCTTGTTGCTCAGTGGTTCGACCTGCAAGCGGGCCGCGCGCTCGGCGAACTCGCGGAGGCGGATGCCCATCAGCGCACCGCCGATGCGGCGCCGGCCGCGGCGAGGGCCGAGAGCAGGTCGCGGTCGAACGTCGACTGCTTGGTGAGCACGGTGAGCAGCTCGCCCCACTGCTCCTGCGACTCGGCCAGCCGAGCTCCGTAAAGCCGGGCGTAGAGCCACTCGAAGTGCGCCCACGACTCGGGGTCGGCGAGCATCTCGTGGAGCGCCTGGCACTCGGCCTGCTGCGCCTGCGTGTCGGCCGGCGACCAGAAGCCGGTCAGCGCCAGCGCGTCGGCCAGGTCGCAGACTTGCTTGACCCAGGCGTCGGGCAGCAGCTTGACCAGCGCCGTGTAGGCGTCGGCCTCGCAGCCGCTCTCGACGCGGAAGGTGCGCGCGTCGCCGGTCGGCTCGACGTAGCAGACGGCTGTGACGGTCGCCAGGCGCAGGAGCGAGTCGGCCGGCTTGGACTTGTCGCCTAGCGGCAGCCGACTCATGGCCCGCGCCCGCGGCAGGATCAGGTCCCGATACTGCGCGGGCGTGTACGGGCGGACGTGAATGGGCCGGGGATCCCCCAGCAGGTAGACCCGCTCGAAGGGAATCCCCGGCCAGTCGCCGGGCTCGTTGTAGTCGAACCCAGGCATCACTTACCCCGTGGTCGGCTCGCCGTCTAACACGAACGAGCAGGCCTGTTGCGCGTGCTCGCCGATGGTGCCGGTGACGTTGCAGGCGGTGAGCCAGGCGTCGCCGGTGAAGAACGCCGTGCCGGCGCTGGCCCCGGAGAACAGGTTGAGTTCGTCCTTGGTGCCCACCGCGCCGCCGAGATAGTTGCTGGCGTCTTCGGCCAGCCCGAGGCTGAGGTTGGCCGTGCCGCTGAGCGACTTGATGTCGATCTGCGGGTAGCGGCTGCCAGCGGCCAGCATGGTCGCGGTTTCGGCGTTCTTGCCCAGGCTCTCGCTGACCTGGAACTCGCCGGCGTACTCACCCCAGGTGAGCCAGCCGGTGGTCCCAGCCTCGAGGTGCAAGATGCGCGTCGGAGTCGGAGGGGTACCCATCGTGTGTCCTTCTTCCCGCCACAGTCGGCGGCTTCATGCCGTGCGCCTACTCGGTCGTGGGCGCGGGCGCCGGGGCGGGAGCCTCCGGCTCGGGGGCCGCCGGGGGTGCCGGCGGGTCAGGCACGCGGGCCAAGCGGCCACGCGCGATGTAGCTCTGCACCACCGGGTCGGCCATGTCGACCTCAAACCCGGCGCGGTCCTGCGGCGAGCCGCGGCGGATGCCACGGAACGACGCGCACTTGTTGGTCAGGCTGTAGACGGCCATCTGCTACACCTCCACAATCACTTCGCAGCGGAAGGTCACCACGCAGGCCAGCGTGTTGACCCGCTCGGTGGCCACGTCGCGCTCGATAGCCGAGTCAAGCACCTCCAGCGACTTCACCGCCGCCGTGGTCACCGCCGCCTGCAACTCGGCCAGGCGGCCCGACGGGAACATGCTCGATGGCAGGACGCCGGTGCCCAGGAACGCGCTGGCGACCTGCTCGGCCCGCTGCTCGTCGGCGTCGACGTAGACCCGGATGGTCAGCGGCGCGCGCCAGATGCCGCCACCGCCGGCCACCCGCTTCTCCTGCACGGCGGTGCCGACCATCGTCACGGAGAAGTACGGGCGCTTGACCCCGCGCTTGACCGGCTCGACCTGGGCCGCGCCGAACTTGGCGCCGTACTCCAGGTTCTGCTCGAGCGCCTGGTTCAGGTCCTCGAGCAGCGTGCTCGACCGGAACCAGTCGATAATCTGCGAGCGCCAGGCGCGCAGGCCGTACTCGGGAGTGGGGTCGCTCATCGGCGCACCCCGCAGCCGTTGAACTTGGCGCGCAGGTCGTACTGGCCTGCCACGCGAGGTGTGCCCAGGCTGAACGGGTTGCCCGGCCCGGCGATGGCCACGCCCGAGTTGGGCGCCACGCCGCCCTCGGCGAAGAACTCCAGGTCGGCCGCGGGCAGCGAGTCGGTGTTGTTGGCCAGCAGCTCGACGCCGCCGAAGAAGTCGCGCTCGTAGTCGCGCGCCCAGGCCAGGTCGAGCTCGGGCATGCGCGCTTCGACGCGGCGGGCCGACTCGCCCACGATGCCCGTGAGCAGCAAGTTGAAGAGGGTGTCGCCGATGTTCACGGGGTCGCCCAGCGTGCCCTCGGTGTCGCCGGGCGCGTAGCCAAACATCGCGCCGTAGCGGTACTCAAGGGCGCTCTGGATCCGCCCCAGCGGCGTCGGGTAGACCGACCGCACCCAGGCCTTGACCACCTCCAGGTTGGCGGCGGCGGTAGTCTCAGGGCTTTCGTTGGCGTCAGACCAGTTCGGCATCTGCTCGCAGATCAGTGAGAACTGGTCAAACATGACCTGCGCCAGCGCGTCGATTTGCGCCGGGTTCAGGACCAGCCCTTGCTGTGCGATTTTGGCCGCCATGTCGCCCTCGCGGCGGTCAGTCGGCAGGGCCAGCCGGGTTGCCCCAGGTGGCCCTGCCGGTTGACCGCTAGTCGGTGAGCACGTTGCTCAGCAGCACGCCGGCCTGCGGGTTGAAGACCTGCAAGTCGTACACGAACGCCGAGCGGACATGCGTCGCGCCGTTGAGCCCGCGCAGCGGGTCTGCCAGGGACCAGGTCGCCACGCCGTTGGCGGCGTTGGGCAGGCCGGTGTAGCTGAGCGTGCCAGCCCACACCTGCGTGCCCATGGCGATGCTCGGGCGACCGAGCGAGTCGGTCAGCGGCGAACCGCCGACGAACGCGCGGATGGTGCCCTTCGGCGCGATGTAGCTGCTAGCCACGTTCACGTCGAAGTCGCTGGGGTCCTGGTTGGTTTCCTTCGCGGTCGCCACCAGCGCGTCGCAGATGATGACGCGCTTGAGGTCGAACATGCGGCGGACAGACTCCTGCAGCTCATCCTCGCCGAGCAGCGGGCCGAACGCCTTGGCACCGCCGTTGGTGAACTTGAAGCGGTCGATGAACCACTTCGTTTCACCCAGCGCCCACAGCGTCTCGCGCGCCATGGCCCAGGTGTCCATGTACGCGCCGACCACCTGGAACTTGGCGGCCTTGATGGTCCGCCAGTCGGCGATGGGGTTGGGGTTGCTGGTCAGCGCCGCGTCCCACTTGACGAGGGACGAGCCCTGCGCGTCCCAGTCGTAGTGGCAGTCGGCCGGCGTCCACGCCGTCAGGCTGGGGTCGAAGACGTGCTTGAGCGCGTCGATTTCGTAGCCCAGCTTGGCGACCGTGGCCGTGGCGACCGTGGCGCGGTCCATCAGCGGCAGGTTATGCGAGTTGTAGATGCCGCCGTTGGTCGGCACCAGCCGGGCGATGCCCAGCGGCTTGACCTCGTAGTCGGTCTCGCTGAAGTCGTCGCCCATCAGGGGGAACTCGTCCAGGTCGCCGACCGTGCGCGCCCGGTTCCGGCGCAGCCCGGAGTTGTCCCACACGATGTAGCGCGCCTTGGGCTCGCTCACGGGCACGATGGGCAGGATGTCCTGCGCGGCCATCGGGGCCTGCGCGACACCCACCGCGAGGGTGGTCAGGCGCGGGTTGGGCGCCAGACTGAGGAGGTTGGTGTACGGACCAGCCATGACTCACTTCCTTTCTGGCGATTAGCCGCCGGCCACGGTCAAGGTCACCTGGAGTACCCAGGAGCCGCCGACCTTCTTGTACACGCCGCCGGTGTCGGTCTTGATGTACACGTCACCGTTGGCGCCACCGCTGGCCGCAGCGGTCCCGAACGTCACCAGCGTGCCCGCCGCGCCGTCGGCCCCGTCCGCGCCGTCGAGCCCCACGGGGATGGGACCCTCGTGCAGCTTGACGTAGACGATGTCACCCTTGGCGGCAGCCGCGGGCGAGGCGTCGTCCATCTCGCCGAGGATGTGGGTCGCGCCCTCGGGCTTGGTGGACCCAGCGTAGCCCTTCTCGCCACTCACGGTGATGGCGTAGATGGGGGTCGGGTTGCCGTCAGTCTTGCGGGCGATGGCCTCGCCGGCTTCGACGGCGACCACGCCACCGTAGGCGTACGACACATAGCCGTCGGAGCGCAGGTTGGTGACCACACCCGAGGCCGACTTGCCGGCGACGGTGAAGTCGACGGTGGTCTGCTCATCGGCCGTGACGAAGCGCCCGACCTTGAGCGTCACGCCGGACTTGGCCAGCGAGCCGCGGATGCACTCGGGCAGGTTCCCGCCAGCCAACGGCGGGTCGGTCCAGTCAGCCATGGTTAGGCCCCTTTCTGAGCGCACAGCTCATCGGCGCGCCGCGCGATGTCGGCCATGTTCGGCACGCGGCCGGCGACCTTCGCCTCGTCGACGAGCTTGTTGACGGTCGCCACGTACTGCGACTCGAACTTCGCCTCGGCATCGCCGGTCGCGGGCGCGGGCGCCTGCAAGGTCGGCAACTGCTGGGCGTAGGGCGAGTTGGCGGTGAACGCGGCGAGCACGTCGGCGAACAACGCGGCGTCGGTGTCGGTGTCGGGCTTCTCGGCCTCGAACTTCGCCACGGCCGGCGCCGCCATCAGCCGCTTGCGCAGCCGGGGCGCGATGTGCGCCGGCACGCCGCTCAGCACGTCGAAGGCGACGAGCTGGTCAACCACCGCCGCGCTGGCCGCGCTGAACTGCGCCTCGGTCGACTTGGTGGCCTCGGCCAGCTTGGCGTCGAACGCGGCGGTCAGCGACTTCTCGCGCTCGGCCAGCAGCGCTTCCACGTCCGCCTTGCTGAACGCGGAAGCCAGGCCGGGTTCGGGCTTGGGCGTCTCGTCGCGGCCGAGGAAGGCCGCGAACTTCGCCCACAGGCCCTTCGGCACAACAACCCCGTCGCCACCATCCTGCGTGGCGCGGTTCTGGTCCTCACTCATGAGGGAGCCTCCTGTGAAGGTGGCAACGGGTCCACTTTCCGCTTGCGGCTCATCGCCGCTGAACGCTGCGCTGGGAACCCGCGGGCGCTGCGTCACGGTACACTTGGTCAGCACCTGCCGGGCGAGGTCCACCACGACGCTCAGCCCACGGGCGCGGTAGCGCGGCTCATCGCCCTCCGGGATCAGCACGTCGCCGAGCAACTGGTTGCCCGCGCGCCGGACCGTCGCCGGGTCGATGTGGCCACTGTCGAAAATTGCGTCAGTGTCGGCGTGCGCCAGGTCGAGCGGGATGCTCGTCGCCTGCCGCGTGTTGGCCGCCACCGCGTCGAGAAACGCCGAGTCGACCACGCCCACAGGCTGGCCGTCGGCGCGGCGGTGGTCGCTGTAGTCGCCCGCCTCCCACAGCACCCGGCCGGGGAACCGCTGGTAGGTCATGCCGCCCTCGCAATCTGGTCCAACACCGGCCCGCCGAAGCCCTCGTCCGGCTGCCAGCGGTCGGGGAAGTCCTTGACCTCGCCGGCCACTTCGTAGGCGTCAATCGAATCCGGTCCGCCGACCTCGCTGGACATCACCGCCTTCTTCTCAGTGCGGCAGTTCCAGTGGAATGGCGGATCCTGCGCGTCGTCCTCTTTGGGCACCAGCACGCCGACGAGCGCCATGCACTCGTCGGTGGTGGCGTCGTCCTGAATGACATCGTAGCAGTAGCCCCACAGGTAGTCGCCGGCCGCGTCGCCCGCCCGCACGCGCCCCAGGTTGTAGTAGCGCGTCGTCTCGGTGCGCGCCCAGGTGTCCGCCCACTGGCGCAGCAGGCTTTCGCGGTGCCCGACCACCTGGCCGTCGACATCCTTAACCGGCACCCGCACCGGCAGGCTGTGAATGACCTTGCCGATGTCGCGCGCCGTGTCGCCGCGGTTGATGCCGCGCAGGATGGCCTCACTGACGCCCTCGGCGCTGGCCTTGACGTGAGCGTGCACGATGTTCACGGCGGCGCGCTGGTAGAGGTCGGCGTCGGCCGCCACGATCCGCGCGGTCGGCGGCATGACTTCGCTGAGACGGTGCCCCGTGCCGCGCAGCGCCGTGCCGACCTGGTGTGAGATGTCGACGGCACCGACGTAGGCCAGGCGCTCGACGTAGCCGCGCAGGTCGCGAGTCAGGTTGGCCGCGGCGGGCGACAGGTAGCCGGTCTGCACGATGTGAGCCAGCGCCTCGCGCGCGCCGGCCGCGTCACCGGCGGCCAGCCACGGCGCCACATGCGGCTCGATGGCCACGCCGTAGGTGCGACGCAGCACCCGCGCCACCGCCTTCTCGATGCGCGCCAGCGCCAAGTTGGTCTTGGGGTGACTGCTCAAGCATCACCCTCTTCCTCGGCGTCGTCGCCGGGCTCGGCCATGAACGGCTGTTGCGGGCCGGTCCGCCGCTCGAGTCCCAAGCTGGGCAAGCCGGCGTCGGCGTTGTAGTCGCCGAGCACCAGGCCGGTCAGGTCTTCGACCGTCTCGCGGGCCTCGCCGTCGGTCGGGTCGAGCCAGCCGCCGGTGGTCAGAGCCGACAACAGCGCGGCCTTCTCCGCCACGGTCATCGGCGACGCCGCGCCCAGCAGCACACGGTCTTCGCCGACCGACGCCGCCGGCCCGAACACCTGCGTGACCCAGGGCGTGATGATCTGCTCGAGCGCGATGTTCGCCGCGAGTTCGGCCAGGCTGAACTTGGCCGTGACGTTGTAGTCGGCGTGCACTTGGCTGCTCGACTTGGTGCCCTGCCCGTGCGAGGTTTCCAGCAGCATGGTCGGCGGGATGTCGCAGGCCAGCAGCCCAATCGCGGTGTGGCGGTGGATCAGCTCACCGAACGCCGTGCGCTCGGGCATCGGCGTCAACGGGATGATGGACTCAGGTCCGCCGACCGACTCCTTGTTGAGCACCACCACCGAGCCCTGCGCCGCCTGCTGAGTCACCTCGCCCATCAGCGCGCTCAGGTCGGAGCCCGAGCGGTTGGACAGGATGATGAGGTTGGCGATGGCGTTCTTGAACGTGGCGACCGCCTCGGACGGCCAGGCCTCGCGCATGACGGCCCAGCTCGGCGACGTGACCACGCCGACGCCCTCACCCCAGGCATTGTCGCTGAGGCTGCCATAGTTGGCATAGATGACCCGGCGCGCGCCCAGCGGCGTGCGGGCCTCGATGTCCCGCCACGCGCCCGACTCGGCACCCTCTGCGAGCAGGCGCTGGCGCTCATCGTCGTCGAAGAACTGCGCGTCCTTGCCGGTCAACAGGCGCCACGTCGACACCTCGTTGGTCAAGGCGTCGCGCTGCGGCATGCCGACCTGCCACCAGAGATACGGGTCGGCGGCGGTGATGGTGCGCGGCACCGGCAGGCCGTCGACGACTCGCCAGCCCTTCGGTTCGGCCAGCACGCAGCCCCAGTATTGGAGCATCGCCATGATGTCGGCGAGCGAACTCTTGATGACCGGCCAGAGCAGGTTCATGACCGAGGCCTGCACGCGCTCGTCGGGGTGGGTGTAGCCCTCGAGCAGGCGGCAGGCCTCGCGGCTCATGTAGCGCACGCCGAGCCGCACCGGCCAGAAGCCGAGCCACTGGCGGCGCATCTCGTCGTAGCCAATCGGCGCCATCATCTCGAGCACGGCGCGCAGTGAGTCAGCCAGGAACAGCTCCTGGCCGGCCGGGTTGGCGTTGTAGTTACGCGTGCGCACCTCGCGGCCTACGGCGGCGGGCGCCCCGGCGGACGAGAGCAGGCGGCAAGTGTCGGTGCGCGTCATGACCAGGCGCCTCCAAACCGGCGCGAGGCCATCTGTTGCACGCCAGCCGACGCGGCCTGCTTCTC
>CAZZLB010000113.1:0-8198 GCA_964654655.1 uncultured Rhodoferax sp.
CAGGTACATGGTGGCCTCGTAGCCCATGCCGCAACCGGCTGCCACATAGTCGGGGTTGCCATAACGCAACCCTGCCCGGGTGTTGACCACGACTATTTCGAGTGGCGACAGGGTGTGGTCGATGCGACGCAATTCGGCTTCGACGTCGGTCGCCGTGACGACATAGCCATCGCCAAAATGGCGGAAGTCCAGCTTGACACCGGGCTGAAAGCACCACTCCAGTGGCACATCGTCGATGGCGATCGCCGGTCTTTTTCCCCCCAATGCCTTGTCCATGGTTGAATGAAAATGGTACGGTGCATCCAGGTGCGTTCCGTTGTGGGTGGAGAGCTGCACCATCTCCACTGCCCAGCCTTCCCCATCGGGCAGGTCTTCTTTCTTGAGTCCAGGAAAGAAAGGTGCTATCTGCGCGAACGTATTCTCGTGGTTAAAGTATTCGATCTTGGGCGCAAAGGCCGGTGGATCGCTCAATACATCGTTTTCGAGGTAGATCGAAAGGTCAACAAATTTGCGTGTCATGGTGGTGCTACTCTAGGAGATTGATCAGGACAAAGGTGATTCGGCCGTGAATGCATCGAATGGATTGGAGCCGGTCATTTCAAAAGCACCAGGCTAATTCTGGGGAACGCAATGATTAGACCCAGTACAGCGGTCATGGTCAGTGTGAACGGGAAAGTCCCTCGGAAAATGTCGCCCAGAGAAATGTCTACAGTGCGCCCCAGCGTGCTCTTGATGACGTAAACACTCAGCCCAAAGGGCGGCGTGAGCAATCCAATCTCCACTGCCACCACGGTCACGACGCCAAACCAGATCATGTTCAGGCCAAACTGCTGGGCTATGGGTAACATCAGCGGCAGCACAATCAGCAGGATCGAAGACGAATCGATGATGGTGCCCAACAACAAAATGACGATGACATAAACCAGCATGAACATGGTCACGCCAAACCCGGCTGCTGCCATCCACTCCACCATCGCCTGTGGTGTACCGCTCATGGCCAGCATACGGGTGTAGATGTTGGCGCAGATGATCAAAAAGCTGACCGACACCGTGACGTGACCAGTTTCTGTAAGCACGCCCCAAAAGCTCCTCAGGGTGAGCTTTCTGCGTAGCAATGCAATCACCAGTGCCATCAAAGCGCCCACAGCCCCGGCCTCAGTGGCGGTAATAAAACCGGCATAAATGCCACCTAGAACAGAGCCAATCAACAATACGATCGGAATGATCTTGGCGGCCATTTCACCGAAGGGCATCAAGTCCTCGAAGGCAATATCGCGGGGCTTGGCATCCACGTATACCATGCCCGGACGAACCCAGGCCATCAGCACAATTGCCACCGAAAAAGCCAGCGCCAAGACCAGACCTGGAACAATACCTGCGGTAAACAGGTCGCCAACCGACTGGTCTGCCAGAAAACCGTACAGAATCATCAGCAAACTTGGTGGAATCAACATGCCCAGCACCGACGAGCCGGCCACTACACCCACGGCAAATTTTGGCTGGTAGCCAAAACGCAGCATCTGGGGTACTGCAACCTTGGAGAATACGGCAGCCGACGCAATCGATATGCCGGTAATTGCGGCAAATACCGCATTGGCTGCTACGGTGGCAACGCCCAGGCCACCGCGAATTCGCCGGAACGCTTGGTTGGCAACCTCAAATGCATCTTTGCCAACGTCGGCATATGCCACCAGGAATCCTGTCAACACAAACAGCGGCACCACGCCAAAGATGTGGCTTGAAATGGAATCGTTCACCGCTTGAGCCAACAAGTTGGCCGCAATGTGCACATCGCCCCGGATCAGCCAAACCCCGACAAAACTGAGCAAACCCAGCGTGATCGCCACATGCATGCCTGCGTAAATCAGCACCAGCATCAGGACCAGCGAGCCCAACGCGATTGATACATTGCTCATGCGAAGTTCCTCAGCTTGAAAGCCCGCTGTTCAACCTGGAGCGCAGTCGGCCAATGTCGATCCATGCCAGCAACAAAAAGCAAATGGCGGTGGCACTCAAGCCGATCAAGGTGATCAGGCGAATCGGCCAGACTGACAACTGGAAGTCTCCGACGGCACCGACATACTCCTGAATCCGCACCGAATCCACCAAGGGTTCCCAGCTTGCCAGCAGAATGACGACCATCAGCGCCAGCCCCACCAAATGGAACGCCGCCTGCACCGCATCTGCCAGCGAAGGGTGGGTTCTCTTGAGCCGGTCCAGCAGGATGTCGGCTCGCGTGAAACGCCCGGCGTGCAAGGTGTCTGCCAACTGCAAGAAGACAATCCCCACGATGGAGATTGACACCATCTCGGTTACGCCGCGCACCGGATGGTTGAGCAGGTTGCGGCCAAACACATCCAGGTTGATCAGCACCATCAACCCCAGAATCCACAAAGTTCCCAGCGCATTCATGGCACGGTTCAGGTGGTGCAGGCCAAAGGGCAGCGATACGCCATAGGAGTCGCCGACAAAGCATCGACTGGCATCGTCTGGTGGAGCGGCCTGTGCCATTTATTTGCTCCAGTCGCGTGGCAATTTGGTTCCGGCTTTTTGCAGGCTGGTCATGTAGGCGCTTAGCACCTCAGTGCCGGGCATACCCTTGGACTGGGCATCGGCAGCCCAGTTTTTCGCGACCGGGCCCAGTGAATCTGCCCAACGTTTGCGCTCGACATCGCTGAGATCGCTGATCTTGGTGCCGCCCTCTGCCATTTTTTGAAAAATGCCGGCAACGGCTGCAGACTGTGCCTTCGCATAGGCCGCTTGCCACGCCTCTCCTGCCTCTACAAATGCCTTTTGTACCTCTGGCGGCAGCTTGTCGAAGCGACTCTTGTTGATGACCGCGCCGCCAGCGAACTGGGCTCCGAAATTGACTTTGGTGACATACGGCGCTACCTCGTGCAACTTGGCACTCCAGGCTCCGGTGGTAAACACCAGTGCACCATCTGAAACGCCGGATTTGATGTCTTCGTAGTAGCTGTTCAAAGTGCCAGCCACGGCCACGGCACCGGTTCCCCGCACCCAATTAGATGAGGGCCCTGGCGCACTGAGCTTCTTGCCTTGCAGGTCTTCCAGTTTGGTGATCGGGAACTTGGTCCAGACGTGGTAGGTGTCCAAGGCCATGCCACCCAGATAGACCAGCCCGTTCTTTGTCCAGGCATCGCCCATCGCGGGGACGGCGAGCTGCAAATTGGCAACGGTCTTGCTCACGAGGCCAATGTCGTCTGAGCCGAAAGGTGTGTAGTAGGACACGTTTTGCAGAGGAAACTTGGCCCCTTCAAACAGCGTGCTGACGATGGCAACATCGGCGATGCCATCGGCGACACCCTTGGATTCCGAGCCCAGCTTGAGCAGCGTGCCGCCCCAGGCCTTGGTCCACTCAATCCTGTACTTGCCCCCGGTAGCCAGGCGTTTGTCTACCTCAGGAATGAGCACTTCGTCTGCCATTTTGACCCACAGGAAAACGGGGGGGTGACCTGCTGCTGCCGTCATCTTGATGACTTGTTGTGCCGATGCAGGGGAGGCCGCAAACGTAGCGATCGCGCTAGCGCTGGCCGTG
Source organism: uncultured Rhodoferax sp. (assembly GCA_964654655.1). Taxonomy (GTDB): domain Bacteria; phylum Pseudomonadota; class Gammaproteobacteria; order Burkholderiales; family Burkholderiaceae_C; genus Rhodoferax. The sequence continues at coordinate 3,557 of CAZZLB010000113.1, forward strand.
AGAAGAATGCATTTGTGTAGGCTCATCGAGGTCTCCTGGTTTTTGGTGATCGGGAACATCTGGTTTGGTTTCATGTGTCGTGCACCGCTCTGGGGGCTGCAATCTCTGGTGACGGGAACGCGCCGCGCAGTCCAGCTACGATGAAATTCAAGAGCATGGGCGAAGCCGCCGGATCACTGGGGTGGTTGGTTCCCAAGGAGAGCCGCGCCACACGGGTATCGCTGATGTGATGCAAAAGTGCCCCTAGCGCAAACTGGTAGCCCCAGGCCATTTGAGCACGTGTTGTATGAGGCAAGGCGAGTGTCAGGGCGTCAATGAATGCATGAGCCATGGGGTCAAAATAGGTGCGCAGTACCCGGTCGGTTTCGTCTTGCAGATGGGCCAACTCGCGTGCCACCAGCAAAGCGTAGTACTCGCCCTCAGCACTGGCGCGAAGCCGCAGCACCGGGTCAAGGAATGCTTCAATGATGCGCGGCAATGTGCTGTCATTGATCGGATCATTCAGAACACGCCGCAAGGCTTGCAGGCGCTCTTCAATGGTGGTGTTCCAGTGCTCGAAAATGGAGCAAAACAACTCTTTTTTGGGGCCATAGTAATAGCCGACCAAAGCCAGCGGCACGGCAGCCTCGTCGGCGATTTGCCGAATGCTGACGGCATGGTAACCACGTTGCGCAAACAGCTTTTCGGCGGCCAGCAGGATCGCCATCTTGCGATCAGGACGTGGCCCGGCTTGTTGGCGGGAACGGGTGCTTATTGCCTTGCTTGGTTTGTCTGGATCCACGCTGGTATTGGACGATCGTACAAAACACTTGTACAACAGTACAAACCCTAGGTCCGAATGTCTTGCTGGACCTTAAAACAGAAAATATCGCTGCGTCATCGGCAGACTTGCTGCCGCCTCGCAGCTCAGCAACAAGCCATCTGCGCGCACGCTGTAGGTCTGCGCGTCAATCTCCATTTTGGGCAGGTAGCTGTTGTGAACCATGTGCTGCTTGCGCACACTGCGGATGTTGTGCACCGCGCTCAAGGTCTTGGCCAGGCCGAAGCGTTCCTTGATGCCGGCATTGAAGCCAGCCTGCGAGACAAAGGTCAAAGAACCCCGCGTCAGGGCGCCACCGAAAGCACCAAACATGGGGCGGTAGTGCACAGGTTGCGGTGTCGGAATCGAGGCATTGGGGTCGCCCATCGCCGCCATCGCGATAAAGCCGCCTTTCAGAATCAAGGCGGGCTTGACGCCAAAAAAGGCGGGCTTCCAGACCACCAGATCGGCCCACTTGCCGACTTCAATGCTGCCGACCTCGTGGCTGATGCCGTGCGCAATCGCCGGGTTGATCGTGTACTTGGCCACGTAGCGCTTGGCGCGGAAGTTGTCGTTGCGCTCGTTGTCCTCAGCCAGCTTGCCGCGCTGAACCTTCATCTTGTGCGCGGTCTGCCAGCATCGCAATATGACCTCGCCGACGCGGCCCATGGCCTGCGAGTCCGACGAGAACATGCTGATCGCGCCCAGGTCGTGCAGCACGTCTTCGGCGGCGATGGTTTCCTTGCGGATGCGGCTCTCGGCAAAAGCCAGGTCTTCGGCAATGCCCGCATCGAGGTGGTGGCAGACCATCAGCATGTCCACGTGCTCGTCGAGCGTGTTCACAGTGTAGGGCATGGTCGGGTTGGTGGAACTTGGCAAAAAATTGGCTTCGCCGACCACGCGCAGGATGTCCGGTGCATGGCCACCGCCCGCGCCCTCGGTGTGGAAAGCGCACAGGCTGCGCCCCTTGGTGGCAGCGATGGTGTTCTCGACAAAGCCGGATTCGTTCAGTGTGTCGGAGTGGATCGCCACCTGCACGTCCATGCCCTCGGCCACGTCCAGGCAGTTGCTGATGGCCGCGGGTGTCGTGCCCCAGTCCTCGTGCAGCTTCAAGCCGATCGCACCGGCCTCCACCTGTTCTTGAAGTGCTGCCGGCAGGCTGGCGTTACCCTTGCCCAGAAAGCCCAGGTTCATCGGGAAGGCGTCCGCTGCCTGCAGCATGCGCTCCATGTTCCATGACCCGGGCGTGCAGGTGGTGGCAAACGTGCCGGTGGCGGGTCCGGTGCCGCCGCCCATCATGGTGGTAACGCCGCTGGCCAGGGCTTCTTCGATTTGTTGTGGGCAGATGAAATGGATGTGCGAGTCGATACCGCCTGCGGTAACGATGTTGCCTTCGCAACTGATCACTTCGGTGCCTGGGCCGATGATGATGTCCACACCGCTTTGCACGTCCGGGTTGCCGGCCTTGCCTATGGCGACGATGCGCCCACCCTTCAGGCCGATGTCGGCTTTCACGATACCCCAGTGGTCCAGGATCAGCGCGTTGGTCATGACGCAATCCACAGAGCCTTCAGCACGGGTGCGCTGTGACTGTGCCATGCCGTCGCGAATCGTTTTGCCGCCGCCAAATTTCACTTCTTCTCCATAGCCGCCAGCGCGCAGCGTGTAGTCGGCTTCGACTTCAATCAGCAGATCGGTATCGGCGAGTCGTACCCGGTCGCCCACCGTCGGGCCAAAAATTTCTGCGTAAGCGTGGCGTCCAATCGTTGCCATCAAAGCGCCCCTTGTGTGAGTGCACGAAAGCCATAGACAAAGCGGTCTCCGGCGTAGTCCACCAGTTCCACCGTGCGTTGCTGCCCTGGTTCGAAACGCACTGCCAGACCCGATGCGATGTTCAGTCTCATGCCCCGTGCCGCTGCACGGTCAAAGTTCAGTGCGCCATTGGTCTCGGCAAAGTGGTAATGCGAGCCGACCTGAATCGGACGCTCTGCCGTGTTTTGCACCAGCAGGCTGAGGGTGCGGCGACCCGGGTTCAAAACGTGATCGGGGCCGTCGGTGATGATTTCGCCAGGGTTCATGCCACTCTCCTCAGGTCAGTTGCAGCATCAGCGCACCGCCCCAAACGGTCACCGCGAGACCTATGGCACGCGGCATCCATCCATCGGCACTGCGCAAGACCCAGCCGAAGGCCAGGCCGATGGCGTGCAGCAATGCGGTGGCGCAGAGCATGCCTGCCAGAGCCGACCAGACGTTGCCGCCATGAGCAAGCTCGACGCCGTGGGCGACACCATGAAAAAGAGCAAACCCACCCACCAGGCTGGCAGCCGCCAGGCCCGGCAGGCGTCGGCGGGTCAACACCAGCAGTCCAAGTACCAGCACAGACGCAGCAATCATCGGTTCCACTACAGGCAGAGAGATGCCTTGCAGACCAGCCAGTGCACCCAGCAGCAGCAGGCTGGTAAAACCCAGGGGCCCCCACAGCAGTTCGATACCGGCACGGCGTGCAACCAGGGCGCTCCACAGGCCGACCGCCACCATGGCAGCAAGGTGATCCAGCCCGGTGACGGGGTGCCACAAGCCCGTCAAAAAACTCATCTGACTGGCGCCATCGACACCTGTATGGGCGCTTGCGGCCGTTGATAGTGCGCAGGCCGCGAGCATAGGCATGACGGTTGAAAAATTGAATCGCATGACAGACGTCTCCAATAAGGTGTGTGCCGTGTATGCCGGCCTCAAACAATGGGTTGGTGCACGGTCACCAATTTGGTGCCATCAGGAAAAGTTGCTTCGACCTGAATGTCCGGAATCATCTCGGCGATGCCGTCCATCACGTCGGCACGCGTCAGAATGGTGCGGCCCTCACTCATCAGTTGTGCCACGGTCTTGCCGTCGCGTGCGCCTTCCATCACTGCGGCGCTGATCAGCGCCAGCGCTTCAGGGTAGTTGAGCTTGAGTCCGCGCGCCATGCGGCGCTCGGCCAACAAGGCCGCCGTAAATATCAGCAGCTTGTCTTTTTCTCTGGGTGTCAGTTCCATGATGGCATCAGGTGTTGGTGTGCATGCATTGTGTTGCAACTTGCGTGCCGGACTGTTCTGGTGCATGTGCCGATGCAAAGTTGGCACGACCCTTGCACAGACTGCTGCAGATCCGGTCTGGATCGGTTTCTATTTCATTATTGGAGGAAGTTCATGAATCGTCGAGGCTCACTAAAGACACTCACCGCATCCATTGTGCTGGGTCTTGGTTTGGCTGGTGTCACCGTGGTGCATGCCGCTGACACCATCAAGGTTGGTATTTTGCATAGCCTCTCAGGCACCATGGCCATTTCGGAAACCGTTTTGAAAGACACGGTGCTGATGGCGATTGACGAGATCAATGCCAAGGGCGGCGTGCTCGGCAAGAAGCTCGAACCTGTGGTGGTGGACCCCGCATCCAACTGGCCGCTGTTTGCCGAGAAGACCAAGCAGTTGCTGGGTCAGGACAAGGTCGATGTGATCTTTGGCTGCTGGACTTCGGTGTCACGCAAATCGGTGCTGCCGGTGGTGGAAGAAATGAATGGCCTGTTGTTCTACCCGGTGCAGTATGAGGGCGAGGAGCTGTCCAAGAACGTGTTCTACACCGGCGCCGCACCCAACCAGCAGGCGATTCCGGCAGTGGACTATTTGATGAGCAAGGAAGGCGGCGGCGCCAAGCGCTGGGTGCTGCTGGGCACCGACTATGTGTACCCGCGCACCACCAACAAGATTTTGCGCGCCTACCTGAAATCCAAGGGCGTGAAAGAGACCGATATCGACGAGAAGTACACGCCGTTCGGCCACTCCGACTATCAAACCATTGTTGCCG
>CAZZLB010000114.1:0-8183 GCA_964654655.1 uncultured Rhodoferax sp.
AACAATTTCGCGTTGCTTTGGCTTGGAGGCTTTTAGCGAACGCTTTAGCAGAATTTGTGAATCGCCCTGCAAGTAGTTCTGTAACTCGGCGATGGGGGAATTCTAGTACAGGCCCTTGCGGGGCATCGCTGCACATCATGGATATGATGATCCATTAACTCCGCTGTCGGCATGCTTTCCAAACTTGTAACCTGTTTGCTGTCTCCTCTGGGGAGCAGCCTTTGTTTGCTTGTCCTTACCCTGTTTCTGGTCTGGCGCCGGCGCTCGCGATTCGGTATGGCGTGTGGCGCGCTGGCCATGGTCTGGTTGTGGGCCTGGTCGATGCCTGTGTTGAGTCTGTGGCTGCGCGGCACGCTGGAAGCGCAGTTTGCACAAGCACCCTTGAACAGGGTGCCGCAGGCGCAGGCCCTGGTCGTTTTGGGTGGCGGGGTATCGCCGCCATCCGGAAAAGCCACAGATATCAATCTGGAGGCTGCGGCCGACCGGGTCTGGTACGCGGCGCGCCTCTTTCATGCGGGCAAGGCGCCGCTGTTGCTGCTCAGTGGTGGCGCCGATCCAGGGCGATACGCCTTTTCCGAAGCACGGGCGATGGCGATTTTTCTGCAGGATCTTGGCGTGCCTGCGCAAGCGCTGTTACTCGAAGAAGTCAGCCGAAACACGGCTGAAAACGCTGTTTTCAGTGCCGCGGCGCTCAAGGCGCGAGGTATTCGCCACGTTCTGCTGGTGACATCGGCACTGCACATGCCGCGCGCTCTGGCCCTGTTCAAGGCGCAAGGTCTGCAAGTAGACCCGGCTGCTGCCGATTTTGAGGCCGACAATGCACCGCCGGGTGTACTGGCCTGGTTGCCCGACGCCGAAGCGCTGGATGGCAGTGGTCGTGCGATCAAGGAGTGGGTCGGGAAATGGGTCGGGCGTTGAGGTCTCGCTGATAATGACGCAAGCTCATTTTCTGTGATCCCATCATGCACCTGCCACGTATTGTTCTCGCGCTGCTTCTCAGTGTAATTTCGTCTCTGGCTATGGCGGATTCTTCGGGTCCTCTGGGCTTGGACCATCGACTCGCATTGGACGATGCGGCGCTCTGGTCAAGCGGCAATCTGAAAGCGGTCGAATATGGCTCGGCGCTGCTGGTGATCGGGGGCGCACTCTATGAAGGCAATGAGACTCGTCTGGGCAAGACATTCTGGAAGACCGTTGATGCCATGCTGCTGGGCGATGTTTCTGCAGCCGCTGCCAAGGCGATATTCAGGCGTCAACGCCCGATTGACGGCAATGACCCGGCTGCTTTTTTCAAGTCCGGCAGCGATAACAGTTTCCCCAGTGGCTCGATGACGCACATCACTGCCATCGTGACGCCTTTTATTCTTGAATACCAAAAGGACACTCCTGCTGTCTGGCTGCTGGCCGCTTTGCCGGCTTACGTCGGTATCGCCAAATTGAAGACGCAAGAGCACTGGCAAACCGATATCCTGGCCGGGGCAGCGCTCGGGGTCGGCGTGGGTTATTTTGCTTCCAGGCGTGACAGTGCATGGACTGTGCATGTCCTGCCTGCTGGCGTTTCGGTCGGATACAAGAAAAGCTTCTGACGGTGTCGTTCTCATGCCGGCAATCCGCTGTTTGTTGGTCTGGGTAATATGTTGCTGGGCATGGCAGGTACTGCTCCCGGCCACTTTGATGCCTTGCTGAAACCGGTATGAATATCCTTTTCATTCATCAAAACTTTCCGGGTCAGTTCAGGTTTCTGGCGCCGGCGCTCGCGGCCAACCCGGCGCATACTGTGGTGGCCATGACCATGCAAAAGGTCGGCGCCGACAACTGGCAGGGCATTCGGCTGGTGGCCTATCACGCAAGCCGTGGCACTACGCCCGATGTGCATCCGTGGGTGAGCGATTTTGAGACCAAGACGATTCGTGCTGAAGCCTGTTTTCGAGCCGCCTTGAAGCTGCGCTCCAATGGCTTCATGCCTGACGTGATCGTGGCGCATCCGGGCTGGGGTGAGAGCTTGTTTCTGAAGGATGTCTGGCCTGATGCCAAACTGGGGATTTACTGCGAATTTTTCTATCACCCGCATGGTGCCGACGTAGGCTTTGACCCGGAATTTCCGGCCAAGGATGTAGGCGACGTGTGCCGCTTGCGCCTGAAGAATGTCAACAACTTGTTGCACTTTGAGGTGGCCGATGCTGGAGTCTCGCCAACGCACTGGCAGGCCAGCACGTTTCCGCAGCCTTTTCGCTCCAGGATCAAGGTTGTACATGACGGCATCGATACTGCCGTGGCGGCGCCGAATCCGGCGGTGCGCGTGACCCTGAACGGCCGTTTGACCTTGACGCGCCACGACGAGGTCATCACCTTCGTTAACCGCAATCTGGAGCCATACCGCGGGTATCACATCTTCATGCGCGCCTTGCCGGAACTGCTAAGACGCAGGCCGCGCGCCAGGGTACTGCTGGTGGGGGCTGACGACGTGAGCTACGGTGCGCGCCCTGAAGAGGGGAAGAAGTGGAAGGAAATTTTTGCCGCGGAGGTGCGCGCGCAGATCAGCGACGCGGACTGGTCGCGTGTGCATTTTCTGGGGCATGTGGCGTATCAGCACTTCATCCCGATGCTGCAGCTCAGCACGGTCCATGTGTACCTGACGTATCCGTTTGTTCTGAGCTGGAGTTTGCTTGAAGCCATGAGCGTGGGTTGTGCGATTGTGGCCAGCAACACTCCACCCTTGCGTGAAGCCATCCGCCACGATGAGACTGGCAGATTGGTTGATTTTTTTGACGCAACAGCCTTGACAGCAGAGATCTGTGCCCTTCTTGACGACCCGGCGGCGCGCGCGCGTCTGGGCACGGCAGCGCGCAAGTTTGCCAAAACGACGTATGACCTGAAGTCGGTTTGCCTGCCACAGCAGTTGGAGTGGGTGCAGTCCGTGCTGGTGGGCAGCAATCGCCATGAAGTGGATAATCGGCCGGACAAAACGTAGCGGGTACAAACAATGAACTTCAGATTGGCAGCGCTGGGTCTGGCCTGTGCCACCGCAGTGGCGGGGTGTGGCGGTCTTGAAAAGACGACGATCACACCGGATCGGTTGATGTACGGCAACCTCTTGACTTTCACCGTCAACGGACCCAACCTGGACAAAGGCATGACCTTCACTGCACCTTCGTGCTCTGGTATCGCAGAAGTTACGGCCCGTGCCAGTCCAACCGAAAAGGCTTATACCTGTACACCTGTCGTCACCGGTCCGATTACGGTGGCGGCCGTGGGCGGTGGTGTGGTGCTGCGGTCCATGACGGTCAACATTCCAGTGCCGCAGGTCACCGTGAAAACGAGCATGGGTGACATCGTCATGGAACTCGACCCGGTCAAGGCGCCTTTGTCGGCACTCAACTTCATGCAGTACGTCAACGCCAATTTCTATTCGAACCTTGTCTTTCACCGGGTGATTCCCAAGTTCATGATTCAGGGCGGCGGCTACGACGCAACACTGACCGCTGCTTCGACAAGAGCCCCCATCACGCTGGAATCGAACAATGGGCTGACCAATCTGCGGGGCACCTTGGCGATGGCCAGGACCGCTGTGGCCAATTCAGCCACCTCGCAGTTTTACATCAACGTCGTCGATAACCCGACACTGGACTACCAGGATGCGACCAATCCTGGGTACGCGGTGTTCGGCAAGGTCGTTGCAGGGATGAGCACGGTGGACGCCATTGCAGCCGTGCCTACAGGCGTTTCGAACGGCATGGCCGATGTTCCGCTGACGCCCGTGGTGATTACCTCGGTGACGCAGACGCAGTAGCTTCAAAAAATTCATATAGGAATGTGCTACACTTTCTTCCTATATGAATTTAACTCTGCGCATACCGCTGAACGCCTCACCTGAGCAAAACGCTCGCCTGCAAGCGCTGCAGGCGGCATTTGCCAAGGTTTGCAATGCGCTGGCGCCTACGGTGCAGCAAACCAAAGTGTGGAACCGGGTGGCACTGCACCACCTGATGTACCACAGCCTGCGTCAGCGCTTTCCTGAACTCGGCTCACAGATGGTTTGCAACGCGATTTATTCGGTGTCACGCACCAGCCGTTTGCTGTTCCAGAGTCCGCAAAGTCCCTTCAATCTGGCAAAACTGGCTGGCAAACCCATGCCTTTGTTGCGTTTTGCCGACACCTGCCCGGTGTATTTTGACCGTCATACCTTGTCGGTCAAGGCAGGTCAGCTTTCCATGTACACGCTGGATGGACGGATCCGCTTTGCCCTGGCATTGACGCCGCTGGATGAAGCCAATTTCAACGAAAAGAAACTGCTTGAAATTGTGCTGTCACGTCGCGTGGATGGTGTGTTCGAGTTGTCCTTTTTATTCAATGAGGAGCAGGCAATTCCCGAGCCGGCCGTGACTGCTGATGCCGAAATTCCTGAATATGTGATGGTCGAGGAGGCCGTATGAATCCCGTCAAAAAAACCTCAGAGTTGCGTTTGAGTGTGGGCGAACTGAACCCCTTTTTCAAACGTGCTTCGTGGTTGAGTGTGGTGGCCAGTTTGCTGGTTCTGGCGCCTTCTGCCTACATGCTGGAGGTATATGACCGGGTGGTCAACAGCCGAAGTCACATGACCCTGGCTATGTTGACGCTGGCCGTGCTGGCGGTGTTTATCGTGATGGAAGTGCTGGACTGGGCGCGTGGCCAGTTGATGCACCAGGCTTCGCTGGCAATCGACCAACGTATGAGCAGGCGGATTTTTAGCGCCATTTTCGACGCCAATATGAAGAGATTGGCTGGTGGCACGGCGCAGCCCATGAACGACTTTCGCACCGTACGCGAGTTTCTTAATACGCCAGTGCTGATTGCCTGCATGGAAGCACCAGTGTCGATCGCGTTCCTGATTCTGATTTTTGCCATGAGCCCGGTACTGGGTTGGTCAGCGGTGGCGGCAGCAGTGATCCAGACCCTGATTGCCTGGCTAAATCAGCGCAGCACGCAACCGCCGCTGCTGTCGGCTAACCGCAGTGCGATCGCGGCACAACAATACGCCGATGGTTCTTTGCGCAACGCGCAGGTGATCGAGGCCATGGGTATGCTGGGTGATATTCACAGCCGCTGGATGGAAAAGCAGCGAGAGTTTCTGAATCTGCAGGCACAGGCATCAGACGCTGGTGGCGCTTTTCAGGCCGCCTCCAAGTTCTTGCAGAACACCACCAGTTCCTTGCTCCTCGGTTTGGGGGCCTGGTTGCTTTTGCGCAATGAACTCAACGGCGGCTCGGCCATGATGATCATCGCGTCGATATTGGGCGGGCGGGTATTGGCGCCACTGGTGCAAATTGTGTCGCAGTGGCAGTCGGTGGTGAACGTGCGCGATGCCTGGAACCGACTCGACCAGATGCTCGCTGCCTTGCCTGTGCGGCCACCCACAATGTCTTTGCCGGCACCGCTTGGTGCCCTGGCAGTCGAAAACGTGGTGGCCCCCGCACCTGGCTCTCAGGTGCCGATTCTGCGCGGCGTCGCCTTTGCCCTGCAGCCAGGCGAAGTATTGGCGGTGGTCGGGCCATCGGCTTCTGGCAAGACTACGCTGGCGCGTTTGCTAGTGGGTTTGTGGCCGGCCGCCAGTGGCAAGGTGCGCCTTGACGGCGTCGATGTCTTCACCTGGGACAAGGCCGAACTCGGACCCTACATGGGTTACTTGCCGCAGGGGGTGGAGTTGTTTGATGGCACGCTGGCAGAAAACATTGCGCGCTTTGGTGAAATCGACATGACCAAGGTGGAGGCTGCCACACGGGCAGTCGGCTTGCATGAGACCATCATGGCCTTACCCAAAGCTTATGACAGTCCGGTTGGGCGTGATGGCGCATTGTTGTCGGGGGGGCAGCGGCAACGTGTCGCGCTGGCGCGGGCCATCTACGATAACCCGGTGTTTGTGGTGCTCGACGAGCCCAATTCGAGTTTGGATGAATCGGGCGATGCAGCGCTGAACAACGCTATTGCGCAACTCAAGTCACGCGGTACCACTTTTGTGGTGATGACGCACCGGACCAGTGTGCTGGCCGTAGTCGACAAGATGCTGATTCTGCAAGAGGGCCAGAATCGGGCCTTTGGTCCGCGTGATGATGTGCTGGCAGCACTGGCCAAGGCCAATGCTCCGCAGCAGGCCAAGCCGGTGGCTGCCCCCACTGCTGCCCCGGTTGCAGTTGCTTGAGAGAATCGAAAGAAAAGAACATGAAAACACCGGCGTTTTTTCGGCGCAGCGAACTCACTGCCACACTCTGGACCTTCAGACAGGAGTTCCTGATGGTCGGATTTTTCAGCATGCTGGCCAACGTGCTGATGCTCTCGCCTACCCTCTACATGTTGCAGGTTTATGACCGCGTGCTGGCCAGTCAGAGCGAGCTGACCTTGTTGGCGATGTCGCTGCTGACGCTCGGACTGTTTGCTGTGATGGCGGTTGCAGAGTGGTTGCGTTCACGCGTACTCGTACGTGCTGGCGTGCGACTTGACGAGCGCCTTGGCACACAAGTGTTCAATGCCAGTTTCGAATCCCACTTGAGCCTGTCAGGCACCTCGACAGCACGTTCTTTTGGCGACTTGATCCAGCTGCGACAGTTCCTGACAGGTAACGGCATTTTTGCTTTCTTTGACGCGCCTTGGGCGCCGATTTACACGGCTGTGCTGTTCATGCTGCACCCCTGGCTCGGTGTGCTGGGTCTGATTTTTGCCTTGATTCAGGCGTTGTTGGCCTGGTTCGGACACCGCCATACACTGACGCCCTCCGAGGCGGCTGTGGCTGCCAACTCTGAAGCTTCAACCTTTCTGCAAAGCAAGTTGCGCAATGCCGAGGTGATTGAGTCCATGGGCATGCTCGGCAACTTGCGCCAGCGCTGGGCACAGCGTCATTTTGCTGCGCTGGAGCAAGGCACATCCGCACAAGCACTGACACAGCGTGTGGTGGCCTGGAGCAAGTTCATTCGCTACGCCCAGTCGTCGCTGGCGCTGGGAGCAGGCGCTTTATTGGTGATTGACGGGCAACTCTCACCGGGCGGCATGATTGCTTCCAATGTGCTGATGACGCGGGCGCTGGCACCGATTGACCAGATTGTCAGCGGCTGGCGCGGTTTCATCAGCGCCGCTGCCGCTTTTTCCCGACTGGAAAAATTGTTGCAGCGCTTTCCGCAGCGCGATACTGCCTTGCCGCGTTCCACACCCCAGGGTGGGATCAATCTGCGTGCTGTAGTGGCAACCGCACCGGGGCGTGCCGACCCGATTCTGAAAAATATCGATCTGAATGTTGCGCGGGGCAGTGTGTTGGTCGTGCTCGGGCCTTCAGGCTCTGGCAAGTCAACGCTGGCGCGCGTGCTGATGGGGGTCTGGCCCGACGTGACCGGGGACGTGCTGCTTGACGGTCTGCCGATGGACAGCTGGGACCGGGTACAACTCGGTCCGCACCTGGGCTATTTGCCGCAGGACATTGAATTGTTCGAGGGGACGCTGGCCGATAACATTGCTCGCTTTGCCAAGGTGAATTCGGCACAGGTGATCGAGGCAGCGCGCAGTGCCGGGTTGCACGACATGATTCTACGGTTCCCCAAGGGCTACGACACGCCGATTGGCGAGGCGGGTGCGCTGCTGTCAGGTGGTCAGCGCCAGCGAATTGGTCTGGCTCGCGCCATTTATGGCGACCCGGCACTGATTGTTCTGGATGAGCCCAATGCCAATCTGGACGATGCAGGTGAGGCTGCATTGGTCAAGACGGTGCAGAACATGAAGGCCAAAGGCAAGACCGTGGTCCTGATCACGCACCGTCCGGGCATTCTGGCGGTGGCCGATCGCCTGCTGATATTGCAGGACGGGCGGGTCCAGGCAGAGGGGCCGCGCGATGCCGTTCTGGCGGCATTGCAGGCAGCCCGACCGCCGTCGCCAGCCACCCCCGCTACGGCGGTTTCAGCAGCCTAGTTTCATTTTCACTTCTATTCCTGGGTCTGCCATGACTAATCCAAACATCCTTCAAGCAACTTCTTCCACCGTCAGTGACGTTGTCGCCAAACCCAAGCCGGGGGCGCAACCTGGGCGCATAGGTCTGTGGGCACTGATTCTGGGACTGGGCGGTTTTCTTGCGTGGGCGGCATTGGCGCCACTCGATGAAGGTGTGCCGGGGCAGGGCATGGTCACGATCGACACCAAGAGCAAGGCGGTGCAGCACATCTCGGGCG
>CAZZLB010000115.1:0-3040 GCA_964654655.1 uncultured Rhodoferax sp.
ACGCCTGTGCCGCGATGAGGCGCTGGCACCGGAAAAGACTGTGTTTGTATCGGGTATCGGCTGCTCCAGCCGCTTTCCACACTACATGAAGACCTACGGCTTTCACGGCATCCATGGCCGTGCACTGCCGGTGGCCGAAGGCGTCAAGATGGCCCGGCCCGACCTGACCGTGTTCGTCAACACCGGCGACGGCGACTGCTGCAGCATTGGCGCGGCACACTGGATTCACGCCATCCGCTACAACATGAACATCACGGTGTTCCTGCACGACAACCAGATCTATGGCCTGACCAAGAAGCAGGCTTCGCCAACCTCCCCGGTTGGTACCAAGAGCAACACCACACCGCGCGGCAGTTATCTGGAAGCGATGAACCCGCTGACGGTGACGCTGGGCGTGCAGAATGTCTCATTCGTGGCCCAGGCAGTGGACTGGATTCCAGAGGTTTTGTACGACGTTGTCAAAGCCGCCTACCACCACAAGGGACTGTCTTTTGTGCGCATCGTGCAGCGTTGCCCCGAGTGGCTGCCGGTGTCACTTGACCCCTGGCTGAACGACCCGGCTCGCGTGCAGTTGCTCAACCATGAGGATGGCCTGCAAACCAGTGCCGGCATGTCGCGCATCTACAAGAACCAGTTGCAGCATGACCCGGCGAACATCGACCGGGCGCGCGAAATCGCCTCGGGTACCGACACGATTCCGGTCGGCATCCTGTACCGCAATCCCTATGTTCCGTGCTACGAGGACTTGCGTCTCACCGACAAACTGCGCACAGCGGAACTCACGCGCACCGGCTTGAATGCCGAACTGGACAAGTACACGGTCTGGCCCGCAGATCAGAAGGCAGGGAAGTAAGAACATGCAAGCAGATACACAAGCACAAGTTGCCTTCTACCTGAGCGGCAGGCGCGCCAACGCGCAACTCGATGCGGTTGACGCGCTGGGCCTGCGCCCGGCGCTTTTTGCCGGATACCGAAACCTGGCCGAACTGCGTTACGACTTTCCATTGGTGCTGGTCGACGGCGGCGTGGATGACAAGGCCGTCCAATCGCTGTCGGCGATTTTCGACAATGCACTGGCCAGCGCCGCGCTGGGCGCGGACGGCGAGCGCATTCGTCAACACGCACTGCGCATCGAGCAGGAAATTCGCAGTCTGGCTGCGGCTGGCGCGAGCGCAACGTTTTCTGCGCTGTGGACCAAGGCAACAGCCACACTCGGCAAGTCGGCGGACAAGTCCTTCGCAGACAGTGCCCGACGCACACTGGCGGCGATCAAGATCGACGGTGCGGTGGTGGATTGCGACGGAGCCCTGCCGGCTCGCCTGCTGCAACATACCTGGGCCGCCGTGCAGCGTCAAAAAGCCCTGGGCTTTCGCAAGAAGCTCGACCGCCTGGCGCTCAAACTGTCAGACATTCTGAAGGCCGATCACGAACGCTCGGCTGCCGGACGCAGCGCAAAAAATCTGCAAGCCGCCGTGGGCGCCGGATTCGGTGGCGCCTTTGACTTTGATGCGATGTCGCGCGTGCTTGCCAAGGCACTGCCAAAGAACGCTTTTCCGGAGAGCCGGCGCAAACGCATCGACGATTTGCTGGCCACCTTGAACGCGCAGCAGTTCATTCCGCCGAGTGGCAAAGCCGGCGCCGCCAGGCCCTACTCTTTCCTGTTCACCAGTTGTTCCGAAGCGCTCAGCGCGTATCGCCAGCGCAGCGCCAGGCTGATGGCGCTGGCCAAGGCGATTGCCATGGCCGAGCTGGAAATTGCCGGCCAGTACAGCGAAGCGCGGCACGACGCCCTGTTTGCGCAGTATGGCGCCAATGGTCTGGACCCTCAGGAACTGGCACAGTTCCCCGACTATCTGGTCTGCATCAATGCCGCGAAGATGGATGCATCCGAGCAGGCCCAGTTGATGGAGATCCTGTCCTCCGGTCTGCCGATCAAGGTGCTGGCGCAAATAGACGACATCCTGGAAGTCTCGACACACGGCGACGGCAGCCTGACAACCGGTTTGAGCAGTCAGAAATTCGCCAGCATGGCGATGGGGCTGAACGAAGTCTATGTCCTGCAGACCAGCAGTTCCAACCTGCTGCGCTCGCGCGATCGCCTGCTGCGCGGACTCGGCTACCGCGGCCCGGCACTCTTCAGCGTGTTCTCCGGTGCCAGTGCCAAAGCCTCCGGTCTGCCACCCTATCTGGTGGCGGCGGCAGCGATGGAGTCGCGCGCTTTCCCGGCCTTCAGTTACGACCCGTCGGCCGGGTCGAACTGGGCCACCCGCTTTGGCCTTGACGCCAACTCGCAGCTTGCTCAGGATTGGCCGGTCCAGACCTTCAGCTACGAGGACGAAACGCACCAGCGAGTGTCGGAGGATCTGGCCTTCACCATGGTCGATTTTGTTGCCAGTGATCGCCGCTACGCCGCGCACCTGGCACGCGTGCCGCGCGCCCAGTGGAACGGCAGCCTGATCACGGTCAACGAGTGCCTGGCCAGCGAGCGCAAGGGTCTGCCTGACAAGGTGCCCAGTCTGGCAATGGTCGATGCCGACAACGTGCTGCAAAAAGTCATTGTCGACGAGCGCCTGATCCGCGAGGCCCGCCGCTGTCTGGATGTCTGGCACAGCTTGCAGGAGCTCGGTGGCGTGAACAATTCGCACGCGCAAAAGCTGCTGGCACGCGAGAAGCGAGTTTGGGAAGACAGCATGCAGCAAGCTGCGCAGGCGCTCGCCGCCAGCGCACCTGCTGCCGTGGTGACTGCGGCGCCCGCTGCTGCTGCGGCTCCGAGCCCCGTGGTGGCAGAGGCCGAGCCAGAGAGGTCACCTGACGAGGCATATATCGAAACCGCGCGCTGCTCGACCTGCAACGAGTGCATCACGCTCAACGGCAAGATGTTTGCCTACGACGGCAACCAGCAGGCACGCATCATCGACATCAATGCCGGCACCTACGCCCAACTGGTTGAAGCGGCCGAGAGCTGCCAGGTGTCCATCATTCATCCAGGCAAACCCCGCAACCCCAAGGAAGCGGGCCTGGAAGAACTGATCAAGCGCGC
>CAZZLB010000115.1:3140-8167 GCA_964654655.1 uncultured Rhodoferax sp.
CTCCCTGAATACTGCTATATTGCACTGCACCATTTCCTGAAAGTAAATCCACCGTGCTCTACCAACTCTACGAAACCCAGCGTTCCCTGATGGAGCCGTTCACTGACTTGGCTCACTCTGCTTCCAAGGTTTATGGCAACCCCTTGTCCCTGCTCGGGCAGAGTCCGTTTGCGCAACGCTTCTCCGCCGGCTACGACCTGATGCACCGCTTGGGCAAAGACTATGAAAAGCCGGAATTCGGCCTGCGCACGGTTGCGGTCGAAGGAGTTGAAGTGGCGATCCATGAACGCATCGAGATAGAGAAGTCTTTCTGTCAGCTGCGCCGCTTCAAGCGTTTCACGGACGACCCAGCAACCTTGCAGAAGCTCAAGACGCAACCCGTGGTCTTGATTGTGGCGCCGCTGTCCGGCCACTACGCCACGCTCTTGCGCGATACCGTCAAGACCATGCTGAAAGACCACAAGGTCTACATCACCGACTGGAAGAACGCACGCCTGGTACCCCTTTCCGAGGGCAAATTCTCGCTCGACGACTACGTCAACTACGTGCAGGAATTCATCCGCCATCTGCAGACCAACTATGGCAATTGCCACGTGGTCAGCGTTTGCCAGCCCACGGTGCCGGTACTTGCCGCCGTTTCCCTGATGGCCAGCCGGGGCGAAGTGACACCATTGAGCATGACCATGATGGGTGGCCCCATCGACGCGCGCAAGTCGCCAACGGCAGTGAACAACCTGGCCATGACCAAGAGCCATGACTGGTTCGAGAACAACGTTATTTACCGCGTTCCCATCAGTTTTGCCGGCGCTGGCAGGCGTGTTTACCCCGGTTTCCTGCAACACACAGGCTTCGTCGCGATGAATCCGAGCAACCACGCCAAGAGCCATTACGACTACTTTCGTGACCTGATCAAGGGCGACGGCGCCAGCACCGAGGCGCATCGCAAGTTTTACGACGAGTACAACGCCGTGCTCGACATGGACGCCGATTACTACCTCGACACCATCCGCGTCGTGTTTCAGGACTTCAGTCTGGTCAACGGCACCTGGGACGTGGTGGGCGTGGACGGCAAGACCGAACGCGTGCGTCCTCAGGACATCAGGACCACCGCCCTGTTTTCGGTCGAAGGCGAACTCGACGACATCTCGGGTTCCGGACAGACCGAGGCAGTTCACAGCATCTGCAGCGGCGTGATCGCGTCCGAGCAAAGGCATCTGGAAGTGCAAGGTGCCGGACACTACGGCATCTTCAGTGGTCGGCGCTGGCGCGAAGTGGTTTATCCGCAGGTCAAGGCTTTCATTCTTACGCACCAGCCAACAGCGAAACCAACGGGCCAAGCAGTTGCAGACAAGCCCAAATCGGTCGCGACAAAAGTCAAAGCGGCAGCAAAGAAGGTCGCCCGAAAAAAATAATGGGCGAGTTGGCTGCCAGGGTGTTGGCGCTGCTGCCGCAGACGCAGTGTCGTCGATGTGGCTACCACGACTGTAGCGCCTACGCGCAGGCCGTCGCCCAGGACAGCGCGAGTATCAACCTGTGCGCGCCTGGCGGTGCGCAGGGCATCGCACGCCTGGCACAACTCACTGGTCAGACAGTGCTGGCTCTGAGCCCGGATAAGGGCAGCGAGGGTCCCCGCAGTGTGGCTTTCATCGACGAAGCCTGGTGCATTGGTTGCACCTTGTGCATCGATGCGTGCCCGACCGATGCCATCGTCGGTAGCAACAAGCTGATGCATACAGTGATGGAGATCTATTGCACTGGCTGTGAACTTTGCCTGCCGGTCTGTCCGGTCGATTGCATCGAACTGGAAAATGTCTCCGGCACGGCCAGCGGCTGGGACGCCTGGTCCGACGAGCAGGCCGCCGTAGCACAGCAGCGTTACCAGTTGCATCGCCAGCGACTCGAACTCGTGCCCGACAGGCGGGACAGTGCGGCGCAGGACCGCAGTGGCGTTATTGAGGCCGCCGTGCAGCGTGCGCGTGCCCGGCGTGATTCCGACAAGAGTGGCGTCTAGCCGCTCGTCCTAACCAAGAGCGTCGTTGACCTGGTCGTTGAACTCAGCCAGGCTGACAGCATCACCAATCTCGCGCGGCAGCGCATCAGCGACCGAAAATACGCCCAGTGTCTTGTTGGCGGGAGACACGATGGGCAGATGGCGAAAGCCGCGCTCAATCATCATCAGAACCGCCTCAGCGACCCGCATGTCGGGCCCGATGGTTTGCGGGTTCGGTGTCATCACATCGAAGACCTGCGTGGTCTGTGGATTCATGGCCTTGGCCAGCACACGCGTGATCAGATCGTGCTCCGTCAAGATCCCCAGCATGCTGCCCGAACTGTCCGTGATCAGAACGTTGCTTGACTTCGCCTTGGTCATGACGCAAGCCGCCTCCCAGACGCTGGCGTGACGCGGCAGGGTGACCACATGACGTTGCGTCAAGGATTGAAAAACTGTCCGTTCGGGCATGGTGAGAGTCCTTTCAAAAATCGCGGTTCAATGTTTACAGCAGAGACTACCCCTAGCGCAGTGATGCGTTGATTCTGTCGAGTATCCGGGAGCCCGGGCACAGTTCCTTGACCCCCATCTGATTGAGCGGCGTATCGCTGGTGTTGAGCGACATGTGCAGATCGGTGGCAATCGGGTCGAGGTACAGCAGACCTGTCACCACTTCGCCGCGCACCTGGTGCGAATTCATGTAGCTCAGGGCGGCATAGCGATCGGTCGGGTCATAGTCCTGATGGAGCTTGCGCAGGCGCAGGGTGGAGCCATCGTGCTGCTGCACATCGATCACCGAACCGGGAGCGTACTCGGCCGTGATCTCTTCGCGCGTGGTCATGAAGTCAATGCGGCTCACCGCCTCGTTGTGCTGACGCACATAGTCGTAACTCTTGGTACTGCCACCGTGGTTGTTGAAGGTGACGCAGGGGCTGACAACGTCAATGAAGGCAGCGCCGCCATGGTCAATCGCTCCCTTGATGAGCGGTACCAGTTGTGCCTTGTCGCCAGAAAAACTGCGCGCCACGTAGGTTGCGCCCAGCTGCAGTGCGAGGCCGACCAGATCGACCGGACTGTCGCTGTTGATGACACCCTTCTTGCTCTTGGAGCCACGGTCCGCAGTGGCCGAAAACTGGCCCTTGGTCAGTCCGTAAACACCGTTGTTTTCCACGATGTAAGCCATGCGCACGCCGCGGCGCATGGCGTTGGCGAATTGCCCCAGACCGATGGAAGCGGAATCACCATCACCGGAAACCCCGAGGTACAGCAGGTCACGGTTCGCCAGATTGGCACCCGTCAGCACCGAGGGCATGCGCCCGTGCACAGTGTTGAAGCCGTGCGAGGCACCCAGAAAATAGTCGGGCGTCTTGGAACTGCAGCCAATGCCGGAAAGTTTTGCCACGCGGTGCGGCTCAATGTTGAGTTCCCAGCAGGCCTGGATGATGGCCGCTGAAATCGAATCATGACCGCAGCCAGCGCACAGGGTGGAGATACGCCCCTCGTAATCACGCCGGGTGTAGCCAACCTTGTTGGTGGTCAGCGTGGGATGATGCAGCTTGGGTTTGGCGAGGTAGGTCATGCGGCCTCCGTTTGCAGGTTCTGCTCGATGAATTTGGTGATGAAACGCGCGGTGATCGGTGTGCCGTCGTAGTGCAGCACCTTGATCAGGCGCGCCGGGTCGATCGCCAGTTCATTGACCAGCAGTGACTGCATCTGGCCGTCGCGGTTTTGTTCCACCACAAACACCTTGTCGTGCTCGGCAATGAAGTTTTCGACCGAAGCCGGGAAAGGAAAGGCGCGCAGACGCATCGCGTCGATGTGAATGCCGTCAGCGGTCAGCACATCGAGTGCTTCCTGCATCGCCGGACTGGTGGAGCCAAAGTAAAGCACACCAAACCGGGTCGGCTTTTCGGCCTTGCGCAGTACCGGTTGGGGCACCAGATCGGCAGCCGTCTTGAACTTGTGCAGCAGCCGTTCCATGTTGTAGATGTAATCCGGGCCGCGCTCCGAGTAGCGCGCATACGGGTCCCGCGTGGTGCCACGGGTGAAGAAACTTCCTTTGGTCGGATGCGTACCGGGCAGGGTGCGCCATGGAATGCCATCGCCATCGACGTCCTTGTAGCGACCGAAGTCCTTGCCTGCTTCGAGTTCTTCCGCGGTCATCACCTTGCCGCGGTCGTAGTCGCGCTTGTCATCCCAGACAAAGGGTTTGCACAGGCGCTGGTTCATGCCGATGTCCAAATCGGTCATGACAAAAATCGGCGTCTGCAAACGGTCCGCCAGGTCCAGCGCCGCCGCCGATTGCTCAAAGCACTCGTACGGGTCTTCCGGAAACAACATCACGTGCCTGGTGTCGCCATGCGAGGCGTATGCGCAACTGAGCAGATCCGACTGCTGCGTGCGCGTCGGCATGCCGGTGGAAGGTCCGCCACGCTGCACGTTGATGATGGTGACGGGGATCTCGGCAAAGTAGGCCAGGCCAATGAATTCCGACATCAGGGAAATGCCGGGCCCGGAAGTCGCGGTAAAGGCGCGCGCGCCGTTCCAGCCAGCACCAACCACCATACCGATGGAAGCCAGCTCATCTTCGGCCTGCACAATGGCCACATTGCTGCGCCCGGTGTGCTCATCGATACGGTACTTGTCACAATATTTTTGAAACGCTTCGGGCACCGAAGAAGAAGGCGTGATCGGATACCAGGCCGCCACCGATGCGCCACCATAGACGCAACCCAGCGCCGCGGCGCTGTTGCCATCGGTAAATATCTGGTCACCCACCTTGTCGGCGCGGCGCACGCGCAGACCAATGGGAGCACTCAGGTGTTGCGTCACGTAGTCGCGCCCAAGATGCAGCGCACGGACGTTGGAATCGAGCAGCATCTCCTTGCCACGGTACTGCTCCGAGAACAGCTTCTCGAAGACCTCGGCTTCAACATCGAGCAGCACCGAGAGGGCGCCGACGTAAATGATGTTCTTGAACAACTGGCGCTGACGCGAGTCGGTATAGGCGGCATTGGCGATCTCGGTCAGCGGAATG
>CAZZLB010000116.1:0-8152 GCA_964654655.1 uncultured Rhodoferax sp.
CTCCCCCTGCTACTGACCGGCTGGCTGCTGGCTGTCGGCTCGGTGCAAGCGCTGCAGCTTACCGACGACCGGGGCGTCACCGTGACCTTGGCCAGGGCGCCGCAGCGCATCGTCAGTTTGCTGCCGTCCCTCACCGAGAGCGTCTGCGCGCTCGGCCAGTGCCAGCGTCTGGTTGGCGTGGACCGCTATTCCAACTATCCCGAGAGCGTTCAGGCCTTGCCTCAGGTCGGCGGCGGACTCGATCCGAATCTGGAAGCGGTGGTCGCGCTGAAGCCCGATGTCGTGTTGATGGCGACTTCGGCTCCGGTGGGCGAGCGGCTGCAGTCGCTGGGCATCAAGGTGATCGCGCTGGAGCCCAAGACCCATGCAGATGTGCGCCGGGTGCTGGAGACCATTGGCCGCTTGCTGGAGGTCAAGGATGCCGCGCGCGTCTGGCGCGGCATCGAGGCCGGTGTGCAGGCGGCGGTGCAAAGCCTGCCGCCAGGCACCGACAAGACGCGCGTTTATTTTGAAGTCAATAGCGCACCCTATGCCGCCAGCGAGTCTTCCTTCATCGGCGAGACGCTGAGCCGGCTCGGTGTCAGAAACATTGTTCCCGGCAGCCTCGGTCCGTTTCCCAAGCTGAACCCGGAGTTTGTGGTGCGTGCCAATCCGGACGTCATCATGGTCGGTGACCGCAGCTACACCGGTCTGCAGGGGCGCCCTGGGTGGTCAGGCATCCGTGCCATTCGCGAGGGACAGGTCTGTGTCTTTACTGCGGCGCAGGCCGATGTGGTGGTGCGGCCGGGACCGCGCATGGCCGAAAGCGCGCAGATCATGGCCCGCTGTCTGCTGGGATCGGGCTCATGACGGCCTTGTACCGGCAGCAGCGCCTGGCCTATTTGCTTGGCCTGGGCCTGTTGCTCGCCAGCGCGCTGCTGGCATTGCTGGGTGCCAGTGTTGGCAGCACCGGTTTTGAGAGCGTGCTGCACGTCTGGGACGACCCGCTGGCGCTGCAGATTGTTCAGGACATCCGCTTGCCGCGCACGCTGGGCTCCTGGCTGGCCGGTGCGCTACTGGGGCTTGCCGGTGCCGTAGCGCAAGGCCTGTTTCGCAACCCGCTGGCCGACCCCTATCTGCTTGGCAGTGCATCCGGTGCCTCACTGGGCGTGGCACTGGCACTGGTTTTGTTTGGCGTCTCGCCGTTTGCCGCGCAATGGCTGGTGCGCCTGGGTTTGACCGGCGCGGCCTTTGCCGGAGCGGTCGCTGCCGTGTTGTTGACGCTGTTGCTTGCGCGCGGTGTGCAGCACACGCTGCGTCTGTTGCTGGCTGGCGTGATTGTCGGCGTGGTGCTGGGTGCCATGAGTTCGCTGATCATGATGCTGGTGCCCGAGATCATGCAGGCCATGCAGGCTTTCATGCTGGGCAGCACAGGCTTTGTCGGCTGGAGCGCGTGCATGGTGATGGCTGCCGTATGGATGCTGTGTCTGCTGCTGGCCTGGCTGCTCAGTTCGGCGCTTGACGGCCTCTCGCTTGGAGAGGCCACCGCGGCCAGCCTGGGTTTGCCACTGCCGCAAGTGCGCGCCCTGCTGATCGGTGTGCTGGCGCTGGCTACCGGGACGGCTGTCGCGCAGACGGGAATGATTGCCTTTGTCGGGCTGGCGGCACCCCATCTGACGCGCTCCGTGGTCAGGACCACGCACCGCAACCTGATTGCGCTTTCGAGCTTGATGGGTGGCGTGTTGTTGCTCGCAGCAGATACCCTGGCGCGTGGCCTGCTGGCACCGCAGGAACTGCCCGTGGGCGTGCTGACGGCGGTACTGGGTGGCGGCTATCTCCTGTGGCTGATGAACCGCAGCAGCCGCATTGCTTCGGGCAGCGGATTGTCATGAGCACAATGCTGACAACGGCGATAGGTGCCACGTCGATTCGTGCCAGTCTGGGTCAGGTCGAGATTCTGCATGACATCAGCATCGACTTTCCGGCTGGCTGCTGGAGCAGCATCGTCGGTCCCAACGGCGCCGGCAAATCGACCCTGCTCAAGGTGCTGGCAGGCCTGTTGCCGCACAGCGGCGAGGTCCGGCTGCTGGGTCAGCCCTTGCAGCGTATATCGGACCGCGCACGGGCCCGGCAACTGGCCTGGCTCGGCCAGAACGAGGGCACGGGCGACGATCTGACGGCATGGGACATTGCCATGCTCGGGCGCCTGCCTCACCAACGCTGGCTCGACAGCCCGAGTGCCGCAGATCACCATGCCGTGGAGCAGGCTCTGCGGGCGACCCAGGCCTGGGACTGGCGCGCACGCTCGATTGGACAACTCTCCAGCGGTGAGCGCCAGCGTGTCTTGCTGGCGCGCGCGCTGGCGGTGCAGGCACAGGTGCTGCTGATGGACGAACCACTTGCCAATCTGGATCCACCGCATCAGTCCGACTGGCTTGCGGTGGTGCGCGCACTGGTGCAGCAGGGTAAAACGGTGGTGAGTGTGCTGCACGAGATATCGTTTGCCCTGCACGCCGACCAGATGGTCGTCATGGCACAGGGCAGGGTGACGCATCAAGGCGCCTGTGCCGACAGCGCGACGCACCGTGCGCTGGAGGCGGTATTTGACGGCCGCATCGCCATCCACGCACTCGGACAGCAATGGGTTGCCTTGCCGGTCGTCAGCGCTCCTTGAAATCGCAGTACGGCCGCACGGCGCACTGTCCGCACAGGGGCTTCCTGGCCTGGCAGACGTAACGGCCGTGCAGGATCAGCCAGTGGTGCGCATCGACCAGATAGGCAGGCGGTATGCGCTGCAGCAGTTTCAGTTCCACCTCATAGGGGGTCTTGCCCGGCGCCAGACCGGTGCGATTGGCGAGGCGAAAGAGGTGCGTATCAACGGCCATGGTCGCTTCACCAAAAGCCACATTGAGGACAACGTTGGCTGTTTTTCTGCCGACACCGGGCAGGGCCTGCAGGGCCTCACGCGTGCGCGGCACGACGCCACCATGCTGATCGATCAGGATCTGGCAGGTTTGCAGCAAGTGCATCGCCTTGGAGCGAAACAGGCCGATGGTGCGGATGTAACTCTCCAGGCCAGCCTGGCCCAGATCCAGCATCGCACGGGGTGTATTGGCCACCGGAAAAAGCCGGCGCGTCGCCTTGTTGACGCTGGCGTCGGTGGCTTGGGCGGAGAGCAAGACGGCGCTCAGCAATTCAAAAACCGAGGTGTACTCCAGCTCCGTCACGGGCGACGGGTTGACCTCCTTCAACTTTGCAAAAAATCCTTCTATGGCGCTGGGTTGCATGCGTTTTCCGGTGAGCGTGCTCTGAATAATAATAGGAGCATAAGACCATTCCTAACATCGAAAGACTTCCATGCAATTTGCCGAGCGCCTGAACGCGATAGAGACCTCAGCCATCCGCGAACTCTTCAAACTGCTGGGCAAGCCCGGCATCATCAGTTTTGCCGGTGGCTTTCCCGATCCGGCGCTGTTTGACGCCGAAGGCATCCGGCTGTCAGCCGACGCCGTGCTCTCCAACAATCCGGGTCCGGTCTTGCAATACGGCGCCACAGAAGGCTATCAGCCGTTGCGCGAGGCGGTGAGCCGCTTTTATGCGACCAAGGGCGGCGCCGGTAGCGCGTCCAACGTCACGGTCAAGCCCGAGGGCCTGATCGTGACCACCGGCAGTCAGCAGGCGCTGGACCTGATCGGCAAGACCATGATTTCTCCGGGCGACAAAGTGATCGTCGAGGCCCCCACTTTTCTCGCCACGATCCAGTGCTTTCGCCTGTATGGCGCGGACATCGTCGGCGCGCCGATTGATGCCAACGGCGTGGACGTGGACCAACTGGAAAAATTGATCGCCCTGCACAAACCCAAGCTCGTTTACCTGATTCCGACCTTCGGCAATCCGAGCGGCGCCACCTTGAGTCTGGAGCGGCGCAAGCGCATTCTGGAAATTGCGGCGCGCACACAAACCCTGGTGGTGGAAGATGATCCTTACGGTGAGCTGTATTTTGGCAAGGAGCCGCCACCGAGCATGCTGGCCTTGAGTGAAGGCCTGCCCGGCAGTCGTGACTGGTTGGCGCATTGCGGCAGTTTCAGCAAGATTCTGTCGCCCGGTCTGCGTGTTGGCTGGATGATTGCACCGACGGCGTTGCTGGCGAATGCAACGATGTGCAAACAGTTCAGCGACGCCCACACCAGCAACCTGACACAGGCCATCGCCGCCCACTACCTGAGCCTGAACCGGCTCGACGCGGCAGTGGCCCTTGTGCGCAAGACCTATGCGCAGCGGGCAGAGGTCATGGCCGAGTCGCTGCGTCGCGAACTTGGTGACGCCATTTCATTCAATCAACCGCAAGGCGGTATGTTCTTCTGGGCCAGGCTGACAGGCGCCAGGGGGCAAACCAGCAACGCCGCCGAGTTTGCCAAACGCGCGATCGACAAGGGCGTGGCCTTTGTACCCGGTGCACCGTTCTACGCGCACGATCCCGACCTGTCAACATTGCGCCTGAGTTTCGCCACCGCCGGACTGGAGAAGATCGAAGAGGGAATAGGGCGACTGGGGCAGGCGCTTTGATCAATGTGCCATTCCAGCCACGCAAACTTGCCCGGGAAAGCCTTTTGGCTGGGTGCTGGCGCGCTGGTTGTGCCCTTGAGCGTGCTGTTGTTTTTGCAATGGCCGCTGCGCGAGTGGCTGCAGGCCTGGTCGCGCCAGGCCAATGATCTGGCGCAAATTCTGTTTGCGGTGTACGTCGCGGTGGCTATCACCGCAGCATCGCGCGCCAACACGCATCTGGCAGCGCACAAGGCATCCGGCAAACCAACGCAAGGCCAGCGCATCTGGCGCTCAGCGCTGATACTGCTCTGTGTTGGCCCTTGGTCCCTCTTCATGCTGTGGGCAGCAGCAGCGCCGATCACGCGCTCGGTCGTGGGTCTGGAACGCTTTTCCGAAACCTTTGTGCCTGGCTACTTTGTCATCAAGCTGGCGCTGGCTCTGCTGTTGCTGCTGGTTCTTGTCGAAGCGGTCAGCTCGTGCCGCAAGGCCTGGCGCGCTGACAGGTGAACTCCATGCTGTCATCGGCTGGATTGTGGATGCTGCTGCTGCTGGGTGTTCTGGTCGTCACGACAGGCCTTCCGGTTTGGACGCTGCTGATTGGCGTCGCCAGCCTGTTCGCCGCCATCGGCTGGTTCGCTGGCCAGATTGACTTTGCCATCCTGGCGGCACTTCCCGGACGCATGGTGGGATTGCTTGAGCACGATTTGCTGCAGGCACTGCCGCTTTACGTTTTTATCGGCGTTCTGTTGCAGCGGCTCACGTTGGCAGACCGCCTTTTTTCTTCGTTGCAGCGCCTGTTTGGAGGCGGCAGCGGCGGCGCCAGTCTGGCAGCCCTGGGGGTGGGCGCGCTGATTGCTCCGATGAACGGCTCGGTCGCGTCGAGCTCGGCCTTGCTGGCACGCCTGGTGGCGCCCCGGCTGGGTGCCATGAAACCTGCAGAAGCAACGACCCTGATCAGCGTGGCAGCAACCATTGGTGTTGTGGTGCCGCCGTCGCTGGTGCTGATTCTCTTGGGGGACGCGATGCTTCGTGCCCACACCGAGGCGAGCAATCTGCCTGGTTTTGTCCTGGGGAGCCAGCGCATCATCAATACGCAGGATGTGTTCAATGCCGCACTGCTGCCGGCGCTCTGTGTGCTCCTGCTATGGGTTGCCCTGGCCTTCTGGCAGAGCCGCAAGCTGCAGCAGGCTGAGCCGGTCAGCAGGCCGCGCTGGGTGCAGGAGGCGGTCTCCCTGATCGCGGTGCTGGCCATTGTTTCGCTGCTGGCAGCCGTCTTTACCGGGAAAATGTTTGCGGTGGAAGCTGCAGCTACCGGTGGTAGCCTGCTGTTGATGGGCGCACTGGCAACACGCAGCCTCGGTGCCTCGCAGTGGGCGGCAGTTTTGACCGACACCCTGGCCCTGACCGGCGCGCTGTTTGCATTGCTGGTCGGGGCCAGCACCTTCAGCCTGATCTTTCGCCTGCTGGGCACCGACCGCTGGATTGCCGAACTGCTGCTGGGCTCCACACTGGCGCCGGTGTGGACCGCGCTGCTGGTGTTGCTGGCAGTCGCGCTTTGCGCCTGGGTACTCGATGCGTTCGAGATGATTTTTGTCGTCATCCCCATCGTTGCGCCGCCATTGATCTTCATGCTCGGTGATGCCCAGCAAGCAGCTGTCTTGCTGCTACTGGTATTGCAGCTGAGTTTTCTGATTCCGCCAATGGGCTATGCCGTGCTGATCGCGCGCTCACGCTCCGGTCTGCAGGCCGTGGCCACCGGCACAATGATGAAGGCGCTGTTGCCCTACATCATGGCGCAGTGTGCTGTGACGGCACTGGTTTTTGTGCTGCCCAGGACGGTTCATCAGCTTGATGCGCCATCATCGGCTGCGACCGATGAGCAGCCCATGTCAGAGCAGGAGCTTGAAAGTCGCATGCGGGAGATGGTGCAGCAAGACGCGCCTCTGCAGGCGCCGCCAGAGCCGGCAGTGATGGCAAAATAGGCTGCAATGGGTAAACGCATTTCGATTGTTGGCGGTGGCATTGGCGGTCTGGCGGCTGCACTGGCCTGTTCGCGCGCGGGTTCCACTATCCGCTTGTTTGAATGTTCGCAGGAATTCACCGAGGTTGGTGCCGGTATCCAGATGGGTCCGAACGTGGTGCGTGTGCTTCAGGCTTGGGACTTGAGTGATGCCTTGAAGTCGGTTGCCGCTTTTCCCGAGCGCCTGCAGGTGCGCAGCGCGTCCACTGGCGCCGAGTTGGGAGTGTTGCGACTGGGTGCGACAACGGTGCAACGTTACGGCGCACCCTACGCGACGATTCACCGGGCCGATCTGCATGCCTTGCTGCAGACCGCCTTGCAGTGCGCCAGCAATGTGGAGTTGAACCTCGACAACGAACTGCTCACTTTTCAGCAGAGCGACAGCGGCGTGAAACTGCAGACGGCAAGCGGCCGGCAGGTCGAGTCCGAGATGTTGCTGGGTGCCGACGGCTTATGGAGCCGGGTGCGCCAGCAATTGCTTGACGATGGGGTTCCCGTTGCCACCGGTCACCTGGCCTACCGTGCGATGGTGCCGCAGAAGGTATTGCCGGCCAAACTTCGTTCGCAACACATCACCGCTTGGCTGGGGCCGCAGTTGCATGTGGTGCAGTACCCTGTGCGTGGCGGTGACTGGCTCAATGTGGTCGCCGTAGTGGAGGGACACATGGTGGGCGATATCGAGTATTGGGATCATGCTGCCAACGTCGTCAAATTGCGTCGCAGCATGACTCAGACCTGTAGTCCCTTGCGTGAATTGATTCATGCGATCGAGCACTGGCGTTTGTGGGGCCTGAGCATTCGCCCGCCGGCGCGTGGCGCCAATGAGTTTGCGCGTGGTCGAGTGGCCTTGCTGGGCGACGCCGCACACCCGATGTTGCCTTATCTCGCGCAAGGGGCAGGGATGGCCATCGAGGATGCGCAGACCTTGGCGCAGATCCTGCAGGACGACAGTCTGACCGTGCCGGAAACCTTGACGCGCTACGCCGACGCGCGCTGGCGGCGCGCAGCCCGGGTGCAGGCGCGTGCCATTCGCAACGGCCGGATATTTCATGCGACGGGCGTGGTCCGCTGGGCTCGCGATGCCGCCATGAAACTTCTGGGCGAACGCGTGCTTGATGTGCCCTGGCTTTACCGGGGACCTGACAGTAGCGCTACTACCGGGACGTAAGGGTGATTCGCGTCATTGCGAGCGAAGCGTGGCAATCCATGTCCGTGGAATTCCAGCATGGACTGCCACGTCGCTACGCTCCTCGCAGTGACGAGGTGATAGCAGCCTTGCAATAGTCAGAGTCTGCCCAGAAGCAGGAGCTCCATCAGCGCTTTTTGTGCGTGCAGGCGGTTTTCGGCTTCGTCCCATACCACCGATTGCGGTCCGTCGATGACGTCGGCCTGCACTTCTTCGCCGCGGTGCGCTGGCAGGCAGTGCATGAACAGGGCGTCGGGCTTGGCGGCGCTCATCATCTCCGAGTCCACACACCAATCAGCAAAAGCGACTTTGCGCGCCTCGTTCTCGGCCTCATAGCCCATGCTGGTCCAGACGTCGGTGGTCACCAGGTCTGCGCCAGCGCAGGCCTGCATCGGGTCGCTGAAGACCTGATAGCTTTCGGC
>CAZZLB010000117.1:0-8127 GCA_964654655.1 uncultured Rhodoferax sp.
CGCCGGCTCGGACCTGATGCCCCCGCTGGGGGCGCTGGTGGTCGGAGCAGTGGCAGGCAGTATCTTCGTCTTCATGTTCACTCTGACACAAAACAAATGGAAAATTGACGACGTACTTGGCGTCTGGCCATTGCACGGACTGTGCGGTACCTGGGGCGGCGTGGCAGCAGGCATCTTCGGCAGCAAGGCCTTGGGTGGTCTGGGGGGCGTGACACTGGTTGCCCAACTCATGGGTACCACCTTGGGCGTGATCTGGGCCGTGATCGGAGGTCTTGTGATTTACGGCCTGCTCAAAAAGACCATGGGTTTGCGCCTGAGCCAGGAAGAAGAACATGATGGCGCCGACCTGTCCATTCACAAAATCAGCGCATCACCTGAGCGGGAAGCAAATTGGTAGTAATCACTAGCACTGTTTTTCGCTCTTGGCAAAAATATTTGTGAAAACATAAAACTTGACGCATAATGCACCGGCATTGCCGAAAATAGGTTATGCAAGTTTGCGGTGTTTAGTCAGTTTCGCGTCTGCTTTAAGTCTTCATTGGTTTGTTGATTGCGGGTTAATTGCGGTTTTGGACTCCATCGCGTTTTGAGTCATTTTGAGGAGTCCTTTCGTGGGCAACAAACTTTACGTGGGCAACCTGCCCTACAGTTTCCGTGACGAAGACCTGCTGCAAGCTTTTGCTGCACACGGCACCGTCACCAGCGCCAAAGTCATGATGGAGCGCGATACCGGTCGCTCCAAGGGCTTCGGCTTTGTGGAAATGGGCAGCGATGCTGAGGCACAAGCTGCCATCAGCGGCATGAACGGTCAACAATACGGTGGCCGTGGCCTCGTGGTTAACGAAGCCCGTCCGATGGAGCCACGTCCTCCCCGCACTGGTGGCGGCTTCGGAGGTGGCGGTGGTTATGGTGGTGGCGCCGGCGGCGGTCGCAGTGGTGGCGGCGGTTACGGTGGTGGCGCTGGCGGCGGCCGCAGTGGCGGTGGCGGTGGTGGTGGTTACGGCGGCGGCCGTAGCAGCTACTGAGCAACGGTCAGCATTTACTGATCAACAAAAAGGGCCCTTGAGGCCCTTTTTTCATGAGCCCAACGGGCCGGTACTTCGTGGTTTTCGCGGGCGCCCGGCAAAAACCTTGTCAAACCAACTGTTAGGCAACAGTCGCAACAATTTCGCCAGCACACCCATCTGCCAGGGAATCACGCGGTAACTGGCTCCCGCTTCTATTGCACGAAATGCCTTGGCTGCAAACTGGTCCGCCTGCATCAGGAAGGGCATGCTGTAAGTGTTTTTCCGGGTCAAAGGGGTATCGATGTAGCCCGGACAAAGCGTCACAACCTTGACACCGCTGCCCCGCAGTTCGCCCCGCAGGCACTCACAATAACTGATCATGGCAGCCTTGCTCGGGCAGTTTGCACCATGACCGGGAAACCCCCGAACGCCGTTGACGCTGCTGATTCCAACCAGGACGCCAGATCCACGCTTGATCATCGGTCGCACAAAGGGATGAAAAGTTGCCGCTGTACCGGTATTGTTGACGGCAAAGGTTCTGGCGATGACATCAATATCCTGCCGCTCGGCAGTATCCACACCAAAGCTGATTCCGGCACAAGCGATCACAACATCGGGCAAACCCTGGCGCTCAAGACATTCCTGCCCGGCAGCCACGATACTGTCTGCTATCGACACATCAGCGCCATAAACCTGGCAACGCTCAGTGGCAATATGGCGCTCGTCAATCCATGACCGGACTTGGGCCGTTCGGCGCGCCACCAGAGCCAGCGAATATCCTGCCTGGTGGTACTGCCATGCCAGCGCCTGGCCGATTCCGCTGGAAGCACCCGTGATGAATACCAGTCTGGACATGCGAGTATCTGGCTTGAACTACGGAATCGGATGGGATGAAAGTGTGCCCTTGACACGCCCCTGGAGCTGAAGCACGCGCTCCCGGTTGTCAAAATCCAGACTATCCGCGGTGAAGCTATCGTTGCCCCGGATCAATTCCACCGGCTTGTGCGACTTGATGCGCTCCGTTTTCAAGAAGGCATGCAGGAATTCGCCCCGAAACTCGCCACGCGGTTGGGAGTGGCCGGTGGTGTCCGCCAGCGCCTCTCGCACGACATGCGCATCGCCGAACAGTTCAACCTCTGAAGCGTCGCCATTTGTCACTGCGCGTCTGGCCGTGGCAGTGGTCAAGTGGCCTCCCGCGCCAAACGACCGGATTCTGACAAAATCAATTTCCAGTGTGTCAGTGTCCGGGAAGTGACGAGCGTCGGATCCAATTACTTCGCTTTTCAAATGACCTGTGTCATCAAAAGTTCTGACAGAGAACTTGCGCAGGAAATAGTCGGCCTCATGGCGAGCCGGTGCCGGTGAATCGGCGGGCGTCAGTTGGGGCGTACTGCGAACCAGCCAGTAAGTCCCGAAAGCAAGCAGGCCCATCAGGACCACCGGCAGGTAGAGCGACAACTGCTGCCATGCGTTGCGCAGAAAATTTATCACTGCATCGCTTCCTGCAACAGTGCCGCATACTTGCCACTGGCAACCAGCAGCAAGTCACACAACTCCCTGGCAGCACCCTGTCCGCCAGACACCTGCGTTACATAATGCGCCACCGCTTTGACTTCGATGTGCGCATTGGACGGAGCACAGGCCATGGCACAGCGCTGCATCAACGGCAGGTCTGGCCAGTCGTCCCCCATGACGGCTGCCTGACTCCAGTCCAGACCCAAAGTTTTCAGAGTTTCCTCAGCCGCCGGCTGCTTGTCTTCTTTCCCATAGTGCGCATGTTCAATGCCCAGTGCCGCCAACCGCAAACGCAGAGGTTTCGAGTCACGCCCGGTGATGACAGCCGGCGTAATGCCGGCTCGGTGAAGCAATTTGAGTCCATGGCCATCCAGCGTATGAAATCGCTTGATGGCCTCACCAGTCTCGCCAAAGTAGAGACCGCCATCCGTCAGCACGCCATCCACATCAAAAAACACCAGCTTGATGCCTTGTGCCTGAAGCAGGAGTTCTGGTGGGAAATTGAGTGCGGGAGTCATATCACCTTGGCCCGCATCAGATCATTGCTGTTGAGGGCACCACACAAGTGGCCTGCTGCATCGACTACCAGCACACTGGTAATGCAACGGCGTTCCATCATTTCGGCCGCCTCCACCGCAAGCGCGTCGTGAGCCACCGTGCTGGGTTTGGGATGCATGACCTGCTGCGCCGTAGTGTCACGCAAGTCAATGCCTTTCTCGACCAGTCGGCGCAAATCGCCATCGGTAAATATGCCCAGCACCTGCCCGTCAGCATCGACGATGGCTGTTGCGCCCAGGCCCTTGCTGCTCATCTCGCGCATCAGTTCGCTGAAACTGGCTTGCGGCGCAACTCGGGGGACGGCGTCGCCGGAACGCATCACGTCGCTGACGTGAGTGAGCAACTTGCGCCCGAGTGCGCCACCCGGATGCGACCTGGCAAAATCTTCCGCCTTGAAACCGCGCGCATCCAGCAGGGCAACGGCCAGTGCGTCCCCGAGCGCAAGCTGCGCGGTAGTGCTGGCTGTGGGCGCCAGATTGAGAGGGCAAGCCTCTTTTTCCACAGCGCAATCAAGAAAGACATCGGCATGTCGGGCCAACGTCGATTCGGACTTGCCGGTCATCGCAATCAGCGGCGCCCCCATGCGCTTGAGCACCGGCAGAATAGCCGTCAACTCCTCAGACTCGCCGCTGTTTGAAATGGCGAGCACAAGATCGACGGGCTTGATCATGCCCAGATCGCCATGGCTGGCTTCAGCCGGATGGACGAACAAGGCTGGCGTTCCGGTGGAAGCGAGTGTGGCAGCAATCTTGCGCCCGATGTGACCGCTCTTGCCCATGCCCATCACCACCACGCGGCCGCTGACGCGCAACATCATCCCGACAGCTTGTGCAAAGGAATCGCCAAGATGCTGCTTCAGACCAAGCACGGCTGATGCCTCGATGTCCAGCGTCTCGCGCGCCAGTCGAATGGCCTGCTCAGCCTGACTGTTTCGGGCCATGGTGTGGTGGCTTGTCATGCGATCATTTTATAGATCACGGCGCGACTTGCTAGTATCCGGCCCATGAGCCCGCTTCAACTGACCCTCCTGTACCTTCTGGCAGCTGTTCTGGGGGTGGTGGTGTGCCGGTCTTTCAAGCTACCCCCGATGCTGGGCTACCTGGCCGTCGGTGTGGTGATCGGACCCAACGCATTGGCGGTCGCAAGGAACGCCGATGGCGTGCGCCACCTGGGTGAATTCGGGGTTGTTTTCCTGATGTTTGTCATTGGACTGGAGTTCAATCTGGCCAAACTGCGCGCCATGCGCAACCATGTTTTTGGATTGGGCTTCTTCCAGGTTGTACTCACCATGCTTGGCGCCACGGTTGCCGCGATGGCTATGGCCTCTCTCGCCCCGAAGCTGTGGGACATGCGTTGGCAAACGGCCTTGGCCTTGTCCAGCGCGCTCGCGATGAGCAGCACGGCCATTGTGGTGAAGCTGATGGTCGAGAGATTGGAAATGGAATC
Organism: uncultured Rhodoferax sp.; assembly: GCA_964654655.1. GTDB lineage: Bacteria > Pseudomonadota > Gammaproteobacteria > Burkholderiales > Burkholderiaceae_C > Rhodoferax. Next base: position 4,527 of record CAZZLB010000117.1, read on the forward strand.
TGAACACGGCAAGCGGGTCATGGGCATACTGCTGTTTCAGGATCTGGCCGTGGTTCCCTTGCTGGTTCTGATCCCGGCTCTCGGAGCGACGGGCGAAGCGCTGTTCAACACGCTGGTGGTGGCGGCACTGAAGGCGGCCCTCCTGATCACGCTGCTGCTGATTGGTGGCCCGCACGTTATCCGATGGTGGCTGACGCTGGTGGCACGACGCAAGAGCGAGGAATTGTTCGTGCTCAATTTGCTGCTGATTACCTTGGGGCTGGCCTGGTTAACGGAGTTGGCAGGCTTGAGTCTGGCGCTGGGCGCATTTATTGCCGGCATGCTGATCTCGGAGACCCAGTTCAAACAACAGGTGGAAACGGACATCCGGCCTTTTCATGATGTCTTGCTGGGCCTGTTCTTCATCAGCATTGGAATGATGCTGGACTGGCGACTGGTTCTGGAACGCTGGCCACTGGTGTTGTTGCTTGTCTCACTGCCCGTGCTGTTCAAAGCTGCTGTGGTTACCGGACTCGCGCGTGCGCTGGGCGCCACTGCGGGTGTATCGATGCGCACCGGTCTGTACCTGGCGCAGGCGGGGGAATTCGGCTTTGTTCTGCTGACACTAGCCCAAAACAACGCGCTGGTTCCGCCTGCACTGTTAAACCCGATCCTGGCGAGCATGGTGCTATCCATGCTGGTCACCCCCTTCATCATCCTGTACAGCAATCGATTGGTGATGAAGCTGGTCAGCAGCGAGTGGTTGCTACAGTCCCTGCAGATGACCTCCATTGCCCGCAAATCCATCAATGTCAACAAGCATGTGATCATTTGCGGCTTTGGTCGCTGCGGGCAAAACCTGGCGCGCATGCTCGACCTTGAAGGGATTCCGTACATGGCGCTCGACCTGGATCCGGATCGGGTGCGCCAAGCAGCGGCAGCGGGTGACTCAGTGGTGTTTGGTGATGCGGCGCGCCTGCAGGCCCTGATGGCGGCGGGCCTGGCGCGCGCCAGCGCCGTTGTCATTACTTACCTGGAAGTTCCTGCCGCCATGAAGGTGCTGGCGCATGTGCGCGCCCATGCGCCCAAAGTACCCGTCATCGTGCGCACACAGGATGACCACGATCTTGAAGCGTTGCAGCAGGCTGGAGCCACCGAAGTCGTGCCTGAAGCGATTGAGGGTTCTCTGATGCTGGCCAGTCATGCGCTGGCCCTGGTTGGTGTGCCGATGCGACGCGTGCTGCGCATCGTTCAAGGACAGCGCGATGCCCGTTACAACCTGCTGCGCGGTTATTTTCATGGTGCGGATGACAACTCAGCCGATGAGTTGCATCAGGAACGTCTGACTTCGTTGACGCTGCCGACAGACGCCGCCTGCATAGGCAAGCAACTCAGTCATCTGACAGTGCTGCTAATGGAAGTCCGCATCGTCAGCCTGCGCCGCAAGGGCGGCAAAGTGGTTTCGGTGATGCTGGATCCTGTGATTGAGGACGGCGATACCCTGGTTCTGTCAGGCAAGACCGAATCGCTGCTCTTGGCCGAGCAGAAACTGCGCCTGGGCTGAACTGGCGATACTGAGCAACCAGGACGCAAGGCACAATACAGATCAAACCCCTCATCAATGCGCCATGCAAAACCTCAGCGTCAATCAATACCTCAGGGACCACATCCGCACTGTGCCTGATTGGCCTGCGCCCGGTGTCCAGTTTCGCGACATCACGCCACTGTTACAGGAGGCAAAGGTGTTCCGCGTTTTGATAGATGCCTTTGTTCACCGCTACATGGGACCGGACATGCGCCCTGACGTGGTGGCCGGGCTGGACGCGCGCGGCTTCATTCTGGGCGCTGTGGTGGCTTATGAATTGAACGTCGGCTTCATTCCGATCCGCAAAAAGGGCAAGCTGCCGTTCACAACCGTGGAAGAGACCTATGAGCTGGAGTACGGCAGTGCAACCGTTGAACTGCATACGGATGCCGTCAAGGAGGGTGACCGGGTGCTGTTGATCGACGACCTGATCGCCACCGGTGGCACCATGATGGCGGGCAAGAAGTTGCTCGAAAAACTTGGCGCCAGGGTTATGGAGGGTGCAGCCATCGTTGATCTGCCAGAGCTTGGCGGCTCAGAGAAACTGCGTGCGTCGGGCCTGCCGCTATTTACCCTGGTCGATTTTTCGGGGCACTAAGGGATCGTCTATTTTCCGATGCAGAACTTGGAGAAGATCATCCCCAGAAGATCGTCGGAAGTAAATTCACCGGTAATCTCGCTCAAGGCGTCTTGCGCCAGGCGAAGTTCTTCTGCCAGCAGATCGAGTGCGAGTGCGGCGTCCAGCAGATGGGCGCGAGCGTCCGCCAAATGATCCTGTACGCGTTGCAATGCCTGTAGGTGCCTTTGCCGTGAAATGTAGACACCCTCGGGCGCAGATTGCCAACCAGCCAGGGCCAGCAACTCGCGACGCAAGGCGTCCAGCCCGAGTCCCGTTTTCGCGGACAAACCCAAGCCCGGCTGGTGAACTGGTTTGTTCACCGCATCGACCTTGTTCCAGATGTCAATGACGGGGGTTCTGCTTGGACGCTTTTCAGCCAGCAAACCCGCAATGGCCGTGTCAGCCGCTCTGTAAACCGCGTCGTCAGCGCGAGTCAGGTCATGCAGGAACAAAACCACATCGGCGGTTTTGATGGCGTCCCAGGCATGTGAGATGCCCACTTTCTCGACTTCATCCTCACTCTCCCGCAGACCGGCGGTGTCAATCACGTGAACTGGTACACCTTCGATTTGAATCGTCTGCTGTACCTTGTCACGCGTGGTTCCGGCAACCGGAGTAACGATCGCCAATTCAGCGCCAGCCAAAGCGTTCAGCAAAGACGACTTTCCTGCATTGGGCTGGCCCGCGATCACGACACGAATGCCTTCGCGCAAGAGCGCTCCCTGGCGCGCATTTTGCAGGACTGCAATAACCGTTTCCTGTAAGCCCGTCAACTGACCGAGAGCGTCTGCTTTATGAAGAAAATCAATTTCCTCTTCCGGAAAGTCGAGCGTTGCCTCGACCAGCATGCGCAGTTGGATCAAGCGATCGCGCAGAGTATTGATCTCGCTGGAAAACGCGCCTGAAAGGGATCGGCTGGCACCCCGAGCAGCGGCCTCGGTGCTGGCATCGATCAAATCCGCAATCGCCTCGGCTTGAGCCAGATCGATCTTGCCGTTGAGGAAAGCACGTTCGGAAAATTCGCCCGGTTGTGCCACCCGCAAGCCGGCCAGTTGCGGCTGCCTGCCGCTGTCAGCGCTTTGAGCAGCTGCTTCAATCACACGGAGCAGCAAGAGCTGCAGAACAACCGGTCCGCCATGCGCCTGCAACTCCAGCACGTCCTCGCCCGTGAAGGAGTGGGGAGCGGGAAAGTAAATTGCCAAGCCAAAGTCTATCGGCTGACCTGCAGAATCAAGAAACGCGCCGTAGCTGGCCTGACGCGGCTGAAGCGGCCGCCCGCAGATCGCCTGCGCCAGGGGCTCAAGCTGCTTGCCACTGATCCGAACGATGCCAAGCGCGCCCCGCCCGGCTGCGGTGGCGATGGCCGCAATTGGATCGTCCTGCCGCGCCAGCACGCTCTCGCTCAGAACTTTGGCAGG
>CAZZLB010000118.1:0-8121 GCA_964654655.1 uncultured Rhodoferax sp.
TTTGTCTTTCTGCTATTCCAGCCTTCACCGCGACCGCCCTGATTCGGGTCGATCCGGGATTTGGCAAGAAGGAATAATGGCGACTTCATCTTCGAGCGATCCATTCCATGCAAACACACCATTTCAAAGCTGTTTCGTATCAAGGCCTGCGGCCGGGGCCTCGCCTGTTGGTGCTCGGTGCAGTGCACGGTAATGAAATCGCTGGCACCAAAGGCATTCTGCGTGTGCTGAGCGAAATAGACGCCAAGCGGATCAATCTGGTCGCGGGCAGCGTGACTTTTGTACCGATCACCAATCCGCTGGCTTACGAGCGTGCTCAAAGGGCGGGCGAGCGCAATCTGAATCGCAATCTGGCTCCAACGGCAGAGCCCAGGGAGTTCGAAGATCACGTCGCGAACTGGTTGTGTCCGCTGATGGCCAGACACGATGTGCTGCTTGATCTGCATTCCTTTCAGGCAGTGGGGCGGGCCTTTGTGATGGTTGGTCCGGAAAACAATGCGGGCGAACTGGAGCCGTTCGAACATGCCCAAGCGGAGGTGGCTCTGGCTCTGCGTCTCGGCGTGAATCGCTTTGTTGATGGCTGGTTGAGTACTTACGCTCGCGGCGTAGCGCGCAGGCGGGCCGCCATTGGCGCGGTCTCCAGTCGCGAGCAGGAACTCGATACCGACCCACGCTACGGCGTTGGCACTACCGAGTACATGCGCTCGGTCGGTGGCTATGCGCTGACGCTGGAATGCGGTCAGCATCACGATCCTGAAGGTCCGGAGGTGGCCTACCGGGCCATCATGAATACGCTGGCGCATCTGGGGCACATCGACGCACCCCCGCCGCAGGCTGTGGCAAACATTGAAGCGCTGCGTATTTATGACGTGATTGACAAGGCCCATGAGCAGGACAGCTTCAGCCGGCCCTGGTCCAGCTTTGATCCGCTTCAGGCTGGTGACCTGATTGGCACACGACATGATGGGACCCTGGTGCGTGCCGATACGCCGGGCTATATCCTTTTTCCCAACGCCAAGGCAGGTGTTGGCCATGAGTGGTATTACATGGCCAAGGCGAATCCACGATTGAGTGCTGTCTAGCAAAATGAGCACAAGCCTTGGCATTGACGCCGGTGGCAGTCAGACCCGTTGGGCGCTGGTGGGGCCGGATCAGGGCATGCTTGCCGAGGGCAGTGTTGCCGGCTTCAGCGCCCTCCAACTGGGTGGCGAAGCGGGCCATCGAAAGGTTAGCGACATTTTCAAGAGTCTGGCCGATCAGGTGCTGGGATGGGGCGCTGTGTCTGCCGTGCATGCAGGGGTGACCGGCTTTGGCGGATTGCAGGAGCGCTCCGGGCAGATTCTGCATGCCTTGCTGGCTCGACACTTCCGGTTGCCCGCAGACGCGGTTGTTCTGAGCAACGATATTGAACTGGCTTGCCTCGCCGCCTTTGAGCCAGGCATGGGCTATCTGGTCTATGCGGGTACCGGATCGATTGCCGGATTCATCGATGCGCAGCAGGTATTTCATCGTGCCGGAGGGCGGGGCGGCATGCTGGATGATGGTGGCAGCGGTTACTGGATTACAGTGGAAGCCTTGCGCAGGATCTGGCGTGCCGAAGATGAGAGACCCGGCTGCTGGGCCGATTCACCCATGGCCGTGTCACTGTTCAAGGCTATTGGTGGCAGCGACTGGTCCTATTCACGCAAGCTGATTTATGGAGCCAGCCGTGGACAGATCGGACAGTTGGCGATCGCTGTTGCGGCAGCGGCCGAAAGCGATGCTCAGGCGCGGGACATCCTGCAGCGAGCCGGCCATGAGCTGGCTCGTCTTGGTTCTGCCATGGTGGCACGCTTTGGTGTTCGTCCCATTGTCCTGGCCGGGCGCGTGCCCGAGCTTCATCCGCTGATCGAGCAGTCGATGAGGGAGCGTTTGCCGCCAGCCAGTGATTTGCGACTGGTCCATTTGCAAGCGCATGTCGCAGCAGCCCGCTTGGCACAAAGAAAGGGTTTGTCATGAAATTGTTCTTGCTGACGCTTCTTGCGGCTCTGCTGAGCGCTTGCGCGACCGGTCCGCGCATTGATACCAGTTATTCCGCAGTCAGTCAGGACAGCCGCGTGCGCTATCTGGTTCTGCATTACACGTTTCTTGACTCACCGACTTCGCTGAAGGTCCTGACGCAGCAGCAGGTGAGTTCGCATTACCTGATCGATGATGGTGAAGATTTCAAGGTCTACCGACTGGTGAACGAAGATCGACGGGCCTATCACGCAGGACTGAGCTCGTGGAAGGACAACACCAGGTTGAATGCAAGCTCGATTGGCATTGAAATCGTCAATCTGGCTTGGCGCGATTCAGATCAGGGGCGTGTCTGGTTACCTTATCCCCAGGGGCAGATAGACCGTTTGATCTCTCTGGTGAAAGACATCGTGAAGCGCCATGACATCAGCCCTGATCGGGTGCTCGGGCATAGCGACATCGCGCCCCAGCGCAAGCAGGATCCAGGGCCTATGTTTCCCTGGAAGCAGTTGGCCGATGCTGGTTTGGTGCAGTGGCCCGATGAGAAGGAAGTGGTAGTGCGCCAGAAAGCGTTTGAAGGTCAGTTGCCTAACATAGCCTGGTTTCAGAAAAAGCTGGCGGATCATGGCTTTGCCGTACCGCAGACCGGTGAACTTGATGCGGCCTCGCGCAATGTCCTGACCGTATTCCAGATGAAATACCGTCCCGCAAGATTTGACGGAACACCGGACGCGCAAACGGCAGCGATTCTTGATGTGCTGACGAGGCCTGCAGGAGGCCGTATCCCGTCGCCTGCACCGGCAGCGACGAGCCCTTGAGGGATATGCACCTGGGCTTGTGTTACAGGACGGCGCTTTCCAGCAGGGTCAAGGTCTGCGAGAAGGTGTCCAGGCGGGCGTTGACACCCAGAGGCAGGGTCATCTGGTTGGCGATATGGCCAAACGAATAGCCGCTGACTGCAGGGATACTCAGCAGATTGAGATGACTGTCCACAGTTTCATTCAGGCTTAGCGAAGATTCAATTTCAGGTGCTTCGCACTTCTCGAAAACACCAAGCAACAGTGCCGACGTGGTCCGCAGTCCCTGACTCAAGTCGAGTTGGGTCAACATGCGATCAATCCGGTAAGGGGCCTCGCCGATATCTTCCAGAAACAGGATGTGCCGTCGCAGTTCCGCCGCGTAAGGTGTGCCCGATAGCGCTGCTACCAGACTGAGATTTCCGCCGGTCAGGCGTCCGCTTGCCGTGCCGTGGCGCACGGCCCGCACTTGAAACTGGCTTGCAGTTTCAGCCTTGACCCGATTTTCTTCGGCCATCAGCATCGCGTACTCTTTTTGCGGCTGCATCAATATGGCCTTCAGATGCTGCTTCGAATAATCTGAAAAAGTCGAGATCCCCACGGGGCCGTGAAAAGTCACCAAACGAGTCTGACGATGGATTGCCAGATGCAGGCAAGTGACATCGGAGTAGCCAACGAAGATCTTGGGGTGCTTGCGAATCAGTTTGTAGTCAATATGGGGCAACAGTGAAATGCCGCCGGACCCTCCGGTGGCAGCCCAAACGGCGTTGACTTCCCGGTCGGCAAACATGGAGTGCAAATCCTCCAGACGCTGTGCAACCGTGCCGGCATAGCGGCCACGGCGTGCCAGCACATGCTTGCCGAGTTTGACTTTCACTCCCAGATCTTCAAGGTTGCGCACGGATTTGTCGATGCCGTCCTGTTCCAGATAGCCGCAGGGGGTGATCAGACCGACTACGTCGCCTTCCTTCAAGCGGGGCGGTTTGATGAGGGTGCTCCTCTTGTCCGGGGCCCTGCTGGCGGCGGAGACTGGCAATAGCGATGCGGCCAGGGACAGGGCGGCGCCCTTGGCCAGATTGCGCCGGCTCAGCGGATTGAAGTTGTCAAATGAATTTTCCAATGGCTTCCAATTCCGACAGCATCGGTGCCGGGCATCAAGCTGGTTGCTTCATCTGCAGTCCGGGTTCGTCTGCTGCCATTACCCGGGCTGCCCAAGCGACCAGTTTGCTCGTGTCTGCCCGCAGCACTTCCTGCTTGACTGCCAGAATCTGTGCCGGGTGCATGGAGAAGCTGCGCAGTCCCATGCCCAGCAGCAAGCGGGTCAGGCTGACGTCGCCGGCCATTTCACCGCAGACACTCACATCCTTGCCTTGGGCCTGGCATTCGGCGATAGTGAGCGCAACCAGTTGCAGCACAGCCGGGTGCAAGGGGTCATAGAGGTGAGCCACCGATTCATCCGCCCGATCAATCGCCAGCGTGTACTGAATCAGGTCATTGGTGCCGATCGACAGAAAGTCGAAATATTTCAGAAAAACCTTGAGTGTCAAAGCCGCCGCAGGGATCTCGATCATCGCGCCAATCTTGACCTGCCCGTAGGGTACACCCCGGTTGTCGAGTTCAGCGCGAGCCCGGTCTATGAGGGCAAAAGTGTGCCGAATTTCGCTGGCGTGAACCAGCATCGGTATCAGCATCCTGGTTTGGCCGTGCGCCGCAGCGCGCAGAATCGCCCGCAACTGAGTCAGGAACATGGCCGGATCAGCCAGACTCCAGCGAATGGCCCGCAAGCCCAGTGCCGGGTTCAAGTGAGCAGAGTCCTGCAGCGACTCGTCCAATGGTTTGTCCGCGCCCACGTCAACCGTGCGGATGGTCACCGGCAAGCCGTGCATGCCTTCCACCGCCCGCCGGTAGGCCTGGTACTGTTCCTCCTCGTTGGGCAGTCTGCTTTGGCGGCCCATAAAAAGGAATTCACTGCGGAACAGGCCAACTCCCACCGCACCGGCCTGGATGGCGCCCGGGGCGTCCTCTGGCATTTCGATATTTGCCAGCAATTCAATGTTTTTGCCATCCAGCGTCACCGCAGGAGTGTGCAACAGTCGCGAGAGTCGACCGCGGTCGAGTTCGTTCTGGCGCTGTTTGAAGCCGTACTCTGCCAGGATGATGGAGGAGGGGTCTACCACAACCACCCCGGCATCGCCATCGATGATCACCCAGTCATCCTGGCGTACCAGTTGGCTCGACAGGCGGGCGCCAACGACGGCCGGGATGTCCAGACTGCGTGCCACGATGGCCGTGTGAGACGTCTTGCCACCGACATCGGTGACGAAACCGGCGAACACGCTTTGCTTGAATTGCAGCATGTCGGCTGGTGACAGGTCGTGTGCAATCAGGATCAGCGGAACGTCGACGGTGTCGTCAAGCAGAAGATCTTGTTGTGACTTCTTTCGTGCTGTGCGTTGGGGTGGTTGCGCAATCGGAGACGTCACACCCTTCATGGCGCGCAGCACTTTTTCTGCGATCTGTTCCAGATCGGCCTTGCGCTCGCGCAGGTACTCGTCCTCCATCTCGTCGAATTGGCGCGCGATCACTTCGAGTTGTGTCGTCAGGGCCCACTCCGCGTTGTATAGGCGATCAGTGATCCAATGTTTGACGCCGCCTATCAGTTCGTCGTCCTGCAGCAGCATCAGGTGAACGTCCAGCAGCGCTGTCAATTCGTGCGGTGCTTCTTTCGGACCCATATGCACAATGCTGGCCTGCAGGCGATGAATTTCATCCACCACTGCATTGCGCCCCATCCGAACCCTGTCAATTTCAGCACTGACCTGGGAAGCCTCGATAAAGTAATGTGCGACGTCCACCCGGCTTGAAGCAACCAGTACCGCTCGCCCGATGGCGATACCCCGGGCAACTGCCAGACCGTGGATGGAGAAGGTCATTCACCCTCCCCGAATTTGTCCTCTATCAGGGCCAGCAAGGCGTCCTGCGCCTCCTGTTCGCGCTCGCCGTTGGTCTCAAGCCCCACCGTGCTGCCGATACCGGCAGCCAGCATCATGACGCCCATGATGCTCTTGCCGTTGACGCGACGTTCACCCTTGGAAAGCCAGATCTCACAGGGGAAACTGCCGGCCAACTTGGTCAGTTTGGCGGAGGCACGCGCATGCAGCCCCAGCTTATTGTTGATGGTGGCGGTCGTCTTGATCATTGTTCTTTTTCACCTGATTTTGTGGCGCTGTTGTCGCAACTTGCATGATGCCCTGTGTGCCACCAGCCATCGCTCGTGCCACCAACGCATCGAGCGATTCGTTGCGATACGTGACTGCGCGCAGCAACATGGGCAGGTTCACTCCCGTAATCAACTTTGAATGCACGCCATCCACCAGTTTTTGCGCAACGTTGCATGGCGTGGCGCCAAATACGTCCGTCAAAACCAGGATCTGAGGGGTGTCAAGAAGGCTGAGGGCCAGGCTCGCGCCAACCAGGGTTTCTTCCGGCGGAACGTTGGCCTGCACATCAAACGCCGCCATCCCCTTGTTCCCGTCCGGAAACACATGCAGAACACACTGGCGCAAGGCGCTGGCCAGTGGTGCGTGGGCGATGATGAGAATGCCGTTCATGTAGTGGAGTGGGACTCAAATTCCGGTGTCTGCAGCCAGCCTTGTCTCCAGTGTTTCAGATACGCTGATTATGGCTTTTTGTGGTCAGAAAATGGACATAGGAGGCGACACTACCCAGCAAAAAGACACTCATGGCCGCCTGGAAGGCTTGCACTTCGGGAAAGCCCAAGGTTCGAAAGCCGTCTATTGCCAAGCCGATTCCCCACTGCACCGCAAATATACCTGCAAATACGACCAGGTTGTAAGCCGAGAGCGCGCGCCCGGCCAGCGCGGGTGTAAAAGCCATGCTGACGGCTGGAAGAGCCAGCGCTATGAAAGTGCAACTCGTGCAGTACAGGGCCCAAAGCGCACCGGAACTGCTCGATCGATGAGACCCGAAACCAATGATGAAAGCCAGAACAACAAAACTCAAAGGCAAGCCGTAGGTGATCAATTGATCGGCACGGTATCCGCGCCTGACTAACCATGGGTTGATGATGCCCCAAACCCAGAAAGTTCCGAGCATGGCGACGTTGATCCAGAACAGTCCGGTTGCAGCCTGGATGGAACTGTAGCCCGCCACCTTGATCATCCAGGGGGCCGCCCATAGCGTTTGTATGGCGACCAGGCCGCCGTAACAGAAAAATCCGATGGGGGCCATTTTGCGGAAATAGGGGTTTCTCCAGACTTCTGCGTAAGAGCCATCGGTCTGCTCGGTCGCATTCGTGCTGTTTGACCCACTATTCCACTTCGGTACCTGCCACGCAATCATTGCCATCGCTATCAGCAACAGGGCGGCCAGTCCCCCAAACAGGGCCCGCCAACCCATCATGGGCATGAGCCATTGGACAGGTAGCGTCGAGGCGACCATTCCCAAGGAGCCCGTCATCATCATCCAGGACGTGGCGCGCATCAGGGTGGAAGCATCAAACCAGCGGCGGTATCCTGTCAGCGGTGCCATTAGACAGGCACTAACGCCAATGCCGCAAAATATTCGTGCGACCAGAAGGCCTGAAAAGCTGGTGGAAAACAAGGAAGCCAGGCATCCCAGCACCGCCACGCAGAGGAAGTAGATGATGACGCTCCTGGGGCCATGCCGGTCAAGCCAGGTCCCCAGTGGCAATTGGGTGACTGAAAAGCCGAGAAAGTATCCTCCAGCCAGTAGCCCCAAATCGCTGGCGCTGAGTCCAAACTCATGACTCAGTGTGGGAGAGAGGGTGGCCGTGATGCCGCGGATCAGGGCCGAGAGGAAGTACGCAAAAGCAAAAACCAGAAAGACAATGACGGCTTCGCGCTTGGGCAGTGTGGTCAAAGTCCGAGAAGGCTGCATCCTTCCATTATCTGTGTTCACCGTGCGGCGTCAGACTGACTGCCGCATGGCTCCGACTTTGGCACAACCATCGGTGTTGTGCAACAGGAAAAGATTTATTCCTTTCGATAGGCGTCGTGGCACGCCTTGCAAGTGCCGCCAGTCGCATTGACTGCGGTCTTGATGCTGTCCAGATTGCCGCTCTTTGCTGCTACTGCTAGCTTGGACATCTCGGCTTGCATCTTCTCGGCATACTCCTTGAACTTGGTCGATTCCTTCCAGATCTCCGCCTTGGCCCGCGTGTCGCCCTTGTCGGTTCCCTCGCCAAAGGCAGCCCACGGAAGTTTGGCCGTAAAGTCCGCTACAGCGGCACTGTCGGCAGCGACCTTGGCATCAAAGGGAGCTTTGCCGCCAGCCATTGCGGCGA
>CAZZLB010000119.1:0-8099 GCA_964654655.1 uncultured Rhodoferax sp.
CTTGGGATCTTCGGCGGCGCGCTCGGCCGTCAGCTTGACGCTGCAACCGCGCACATCGTGGCGGCCGCGCCGCAGAATCAGCACCACGTCGTAAGCGGTGCAGCCACCCGTGCCGGCGAGCACCGTCTCCAGCGGGCGCGGTGCCAGGTTCTGGCCACCGTTGGCCGGCTTGTCGGCGTCTGGCGCACCATCCATCACCAGTGTATGGCCACTGCCGGTCTCTGCTACAAAACCCATGCCCGAGCGCGTACCCAGGGCTCCGGTCCAACTCACTGTGCATTCCATGTTGCTGCCCACCTTTGCGCTGTCCATGTTGAAATCCTTGCCTTGGGCGCTGAGCTTATCATTGCACTGCCATGAAGACCCACGACCTGACCCCCGCCGACTACCTGAAAAAAATCCTGACTGCACGCGTCTATGACGTAGCGGTCGAGACGCCGCTGGAGTCGGCCAAAGCCCTGAGCCGGCGCTTGCACAACAGCGTGCTGCTCAAGCGCGAGGACCAGCAGGCAGTGCACAGCTTCAAGCTGCGTGGCGCCTATAACCGGATGGCGCACCTGGCGCCTGAGCAACTCAAGAAAGGCGTGATCTGCGCCTCCGCCGGCAACCACGCACAAGGTGTGGCGCTGAGTGCCCACAAACTGGGCGCGCGCGCTGTCATCGTGATGCCGACCACCACGCCGCAGGTCAAGGTGGACGCGGTACGTCACTTTGGTGGCGAGGTGGTGCTCTTTGGCGACAGCTATTCCGATGCCTACGCGCACGCCGCGACGCTGGAAAAAAAGCAGGGCCTGACATTCGTGCACCCGTTTGACGACCCCGACGTGATTGCCGGCCAGGGCACGATTGCCATGGAGATGCTGCGCCAGCTGCAGGGCCTGGGCTCAAACCGGCTCGATGCCGTCTTTGTGGCGATTGGCGGTGGCGGGCTGATTTCGGGTGTCGCCAACTACATCAAGGCGGTGCGCCCCGAGATCAAGGTCATCGGCGTGCAGATGAACGACTCCGACGCCTTCATGCAATCGGTGTCGGCCAACAAGCGCGTTACGCTGAGCGATGTCGGCCTCTTTTCTGACGGCACTGCCGTGAAACTCGTAGGCGAAGAAACCTTCAGGACCGCTCGCAAACTGGTCGACGAATACATCGCCGTTGACACTGACGCCGTTTGTGCTGCCATCAAGGACGTGTTTGTCGATACCCGCAGCATCGTCGAGCCCGCCGGCGCACTGGCCGTGGCAGCGATCAAGCAGTACGTGGCCAAGCACAAGACCCGGGGCGAAACCTACGCCGCCATTTTGTGTGGCGCCAACATGAACTTTGACCGTCTGCGTTTTGTCGCCGAGCGGGCCGAAGTGGGCGAGGAACGCGAAGCCCTGTTTGCGGTAACCATCCCCGAGGCGCGCGGCAGTTTCAAGCGTTTTTGCGAGCTGATTGGCAACCTGCCGGGAGGCCCGCGCAACGTAACGGAATTCAACTACCGCATCAACGACGCGGCGCAGGCCCATGTCTTTGTCGGCTTGACAACGCACGGTAAAGGCGAGTCGGGCAAGATTGCCGCCAACTTCGACAGGCACGGTTTCAAGACGCTGGATCTGACGCACGACGAACTGGCCAAGGAGCACATTCGCCATATGGTCGGAGGTCACTCCAAACTGGCGCAAGACGAGCGCTTGCTGCGCTTTGTCTTTCCCGAGCGCCCCGGTGCGCTGCTCAAATTCCTGAGCCTGCTGCGACCAGGCTGGAATATCAGCCTGTTTCATTACCGCAATCAGGGCGCAGACTATGGTCGCATTCTGGTCGGACTGCAGGTGCCGAAAACGGACGACGACGCCTTCAACAAGTTCCTGAAGACGCTGGGCTACCCCTGCGTGGAAGAAACCAGCAACCCGGTGTACCGGATGTTCCTGCAATCATGAGCACTTCCCTGGATGGCAAACTGGTCGTGGCGATCTCCAGCCGCGCGCTGTTTGACTTCGAGGAAGAGAACCTGGTCTTCGAGCAAAGCGATGACCGCGCCTATATGGCCCTGCAACTGCAAAGGCTTGACACGCCCGCCAAGCCCGGCGTCGCGTTTTCACTGGTCAGGAAGCTGCTGGCCTTCAATCAAACGCCGGCTGACGCGACGACACGGCGCGTTGAAGTGGTGATCCTGTCGCGCAACGACCCGGTCTCGGGCATGCGCGTGTTCCGCTCGGCCCAACACTACGGTTTGTTGATAGAACGCGGCAGCTTCACGCGAGGCCAGCCGCCCTGGCGCTACCTGAAACCCCTGCACGCCAACCTGTTCCTGAGCACGCACTTGAGCGACGTGCGCGCGGCGCTGGATGCCGGCGTACCTGCAGCACAGGTCTATCCGCAATCGGCCCATGCCAGCGACGCCTACCCGTGCGAGGTGCGAATTGCTTTTGACGGTGACGCTGTACTGTTCAGCGACGAGGCCGAGCGGGTATATCAGAGCCAGGGCCTGCGCGCATTCCAGAAGCACGAGCAGGACAAAGTGCTGCAGCCGCTGCTGGCGGGACCTTTCAAGCCGCTTCTGGACGCGCTCAAATGCCTGCAGAAAGAGAGCACACCAAGCATGCGACTGCGCACCGCGCTGGTCACTGCGCGCAGCGCGCCAGCGCACGAACGCGCCATCCGCACCCTGATGGACTGGAATATCGAGGTTGATGAGGCCATGTTTCTCGGCGGTCTGCCCAAGGGCGAATTCCTGCGCGAGTTCGAGCCGGATTTCTTCTTTGACGACCAGACCGGCCACGTGGCTTCTGCCTCCATACATGTTCCTTCTGGTCATGTCGTCAGCGGACTGATCAACACCTGACATGGCCAAGGAAAAAACGGTTTACCTCTGCTCCGACTGCGGCGGCACGAGCCCCAAGTGGCTGGGCAAGTGCCCAAGCTGCAACGCCTGGAACACACTGGTGGAGTCACTTCCGGAACACACATCTCCAGCGAAGAACCGGTTTGCCTCGCTCGCCAAAACGGCTGAAGTGGCGACGCTGGGCGAGATTGAGGCGGTGGACATGGCGCGCACGCCCACCGGACACGAGGAACTCGACCGCGTGCTGGGCGGCGGAATAGTGGAAGGCGGCGTCGTGCTGATCGGCGGCGATCCGGGTATCGGTAAATCGACGCTGCTGCTGCAGGCGCTCGATTCACTGCAGCGCAGCGGTCAGAACACGCTTTATGTGACGGGTGAGGAAAGCGGTGCCCAGGTGGCGCTGCGCTCACGTCGCCTGGGACTGAACAACAGTCAGGTGAAGGTACTGGCAGAAATTCAGCTGGAGCGGATTCTCGCGACGCTGGAGGCGACGCAGCCCGACATCGCGGTGATCGACTCGATTCAGACCGTGTACTCCGATCAACTCACTTCAGCCCCAGGCTCGGTAGCGCAGGTGCGCGAATGCGCTGCCCACCTGACCCGTGCTGCCAAGGCCACGGGTGTCAGCATCGTGCTGGTCGGTCACGTCACCAAGGATGGCGCGCTGGCCGGGCCACGCGTACTGGAGCACATGGTAGACACCGTGCTCTACTTTGAGGGCGACACACACAGCAGCTTCCGGCTGGTGCGCGCTATCAAGAACCGCTTTGGTGCGGTCAACGAGATCGGCGTCTTTGCCATGACCGAAAAAGGACTCAAAGGCGTCTCCAACCCCAGCGCCATCTTCCTGAGCCAGCACAGTGAGCCGGTGCCCGGCAGCTGTGTCATGGTCACACTCGAAGGCACACGACCGATGCTGGTCGAAATCCAGGCCTTGGTGGACAGCGGCGGCCCCTCGCCCAGACGCTTGTCGGTAGGCCTGGACCGGGATCGACTGGCGATGCTGCTGGCGGTACTGCACCGTCACGCTGGTGTGGCTTGCATGGACCAGGATGTCTTTGTCAACGCGGTGGGCGGCGTGCGCATCAGTGAGCCGGCCTCGGATCTGGCGGTGCTGCTGGCGATCACCTCAAGCTTGCGCGGCAAGCCGCTGCCCAAGGGGTTTTTCGCTTTTGGCGAAGTCGGCCTGGCCGGCGAAGTACGGCCCGCACCACGCGGCCAGGAACGCCTGAAGGAGGCCGCCAAGCTTGGTTTTTCGGTGGCTGTGGTGCCCAAGGCCAACGCACCCAAGAAGGCGATTGAAGGGCTGACCATTCATCCGGTGGAACGGGTCGAGCAGGCAATGGAAGTGGTGCGCGGCCTGGGCTGAAGACGTTCATTTAAGAATGGCTTAATCAAGCTTGGCTATCGTTGGCTGTTCCATAGGAATTGCCATGAAACTACTTTCCCACCTAGGCGCAGGCGCTGCTCTGTTTGGAGCGCTGTGCACTTCTGCAAACGCCATCACCGCCACCGAACAACTCGCAGCCTACACGGGGCAGACCGGCGCACCCGCACAGGCCGCCCGCGGGCAAACCCTGTTCAACAGCAAACACGGCAAGGAGTGGAGCTGCTCTTCGTGCCATACCGCCATTCCCACGGTCGAGGGCAAACACGCCAGCACGGGCAAGGCCATCGCGCCGATGGCGCCAGCTTTCAACCCGGAGCGCTTTGCTGATGCTGCCAAAGCCGAGAAGTGGTTTCGCCGCAACTGCAACGACGTCATGGGCCGCGAGTGCACGGCGGGCGAAAAGGCTGACGTTCTGGCCTGGCTGCTGAGCCTCAAACGGTAACACCTGATGATCCATTCAACCTTCAAACAAACGGCTCTGACGGGCCTGCTGGCGGCAAGCTTTCTGGGCGCAGCCCATGGCGCGACCGGTTCTACTGGCGCCGCGCCCCTGGCCAAATACCAGCAGGAATGCGCCGCCTGCCACATTGCCTACCCGGCGGGCATGCTGCCCGCGGCCTCGTGGCAGCGCCTGATGGGATCGCTGGGCAAGCACTACGGTGCTGATGCATCGCTGGATGACGCGACAACGCGCGAGATCGGCGCCTGGCTCAAAACACAGGCTGGCACCTACAAGCGGGTCAGCGAGGAACCACCGCAAGAGCGCATCACCAAATCCGCCTGGTTTCTGCAAAAGCACCGCGCCGGGGAAGTGCCGCCGGAGGTCTGGAAGCGTGCATCGGTTGGCAGTGCCGCCAACTGCGGTGCCTGCCACGGCAACGCAGCGCAGGGCAACTTCAGCGAACGCGACATCAGGATCCCGAAGTAAGCACCAATCGCGTGCTTTGCAGGCATGATGTCAGGATGGGGAAAAGCGGAGATTTCTGATGCGCATTTTGCTGGCTGAAGATGATGCCATGTTGGGCGACGGCTTGCGCGCGGGCTTGCGCCAGCTCGGATTCCAGGTCGATTGGGTGCGCGACGGCGCTGCTGCCGAACGCGAACTGGCCTGCGGCGACTATGCAGCCGCTGTGCTGGATCTGGGCTTGCCGGTGAAAGACGGTATTGACGTCCTGCAATCGCTGCGCGCACGCAAGATCGCCACCCCGGTGCTGGTGCTGACGGCGCGTGACGCGGTACCTGATCGCATCCGCGGTCTGGACCTGGGCGCCGATGACTATGTCATCAAGCCGGTCGACCTGCACGAACTTGGCGCCCGCTTGCGCTCGCTGGCCCGTCGTGCCCATGGCCAATTGCAGGACGTGCTGCGCTGCGGCGCGGTCGCGCTTGACCCCTCAGCACGGCAGGTCACTTTGAATGGTGAGTCGGTTCTGCTGTCGACCCGCGAATTTGATTTGCTTTACGTCTTGATGCTCGGAGCGGGACGCGTCATGTCACGTGAGCAATTGGAGCAAAAACTTTATAGCTGGGGCTACGAGGTTGACAGCAATGCCATCGAGGTGCACATCCACCATCTGAGGCGCAAACTGCAACCCGAGCTGATCCAGACGGTCCGTGGCATTGGCTACACGGTGGCCCGGTCCAAGGATCTGGCATGAAAGCGTCTCGACACCTGAAGTCCCTGCAGAGTCGCCTGCTGGTGCCCTTGCTGACGCTGCTGACAGCTGTTTGGCTCGGCACGGTCATGCTGACCTGGCTTGACGTGCAGCACGAACTCGACGAGTTGCTCGATGGTCATCTGGCGCAAGCCGCCGCCCTGTTGGTCATGCAACAAGCCGGCGAGACTGACGATGAAGGTGTTGAAGACTCGCCTTCGCTACACAAGTACGCGCCACGGGTGATGTTTCAGGTTTTTCATGAGGGGCGACTCGTGCTGCGCTCGGCCAATGCCGGTGCGGCGCCGATGTCAAGCAGTGGTCCCGGTTTTTCAACCGAACAGTTGGACGGCGCACAGTGGCGCGTTTTCGCCACCCACGGGACCGAAAAAGATGTGCAAGTCTATGTCGGCGAGTTGAACGAATCGCGCGACGCGATTCTGATCGCGGTACTGCAGGGGGTGATGTGGCCGCTGACCTTTGCATTGCCGCTGCTGGCACTGGTGGGCTGGTGGACGGTGCGCAAGGGTCTGGCTCCCCTGCGTCAGCTCAGCCAGTTGCTGGGACAGCGGCGTCCGCAAGCCCTGGAGCCACTGCAAATTGACCATTTACCATCCGAAATGGAGCCAGTGGTGCAGGCACTCAATGCGCTTTTTGACCGGATCGAACACATGGTGGCTGCCGAGCGTCGCTTCACTGCGGACGCCGCCCATGAGCTGCGCACACCGATTGCCGCCATCCGCGCCCAAGCGCAGGTCGCCATGGGCGCCGGCGACGACCTGGAACAACGTGAATACGCCCTGCAAGCCACGCTGGCCGGTTGTGACCGCGCCACCCGTTTGGTCGAGCAACTGCTGACGCTGGCACGGCTGGAAGAGGCTCCGGTTAACTCGCTGACCAGCGTCGACCTGAGTGCGCTGGTGCGGCGCGTCTCGGCTGATTTGGCTCCGGCCGCCTTGGCCCGCCATCAATCCATAGAGCTTGACGCCGCCAAACCCTGCGCCGTGCTTGGCGCCGAGATGCTGGTCGCGGTAATGGCGCGCAATCTCATAGATAACGCCATTCGCTACAGCCCGGATCAGGCTCGTATCCGGGTCAGCGTCCAGAGCGAAGCCGGGCAAACGGTGCTGCGGGTGCAGGACAGCGGACCGGGCATGGCAGAGGCCGAACTGGCGCGCCTGGGTGAACGGTTTTTCCGTGTTCTGGGTACAGGGCAGTCAGGCAACGGTCTGGGTTGGTCCATCGTCTCACGAATCGCTGTCGTCCTGAACGCCAGCATAGAGGTCAAGCGTTCTGAATTGCTGGGTGGCCTGGCTGTCACCGTGCATTGGCCAATGCCAGCCCAGGCCTGAAGCTTCGCCAGGAGGCAGCGACATCGGTCAGAATCCGGCCATGCAGTTCCAAAAAATTTTCTTTCCTGTGGCCGCTGTTGCCGGGGTGATGGCCGCCTACAGCTCGTATGGCTGGCCCGGTGTCGCCATCGCCAGCGGCTTGCTGGTAATGTGGCTGCTGCTGCATTTCACCAGACTGATGCAGGTGCTCAAGCGCGCTGCCAATCGACCCATAGGCTACGTCGACAGCGCCGTCATGCTCAACGCCAAGCTCAGACCCGGTGTCAGTCTGCTGCATGTAGTGGCCATGACCCGCGCACTGGGGGCGCTTGAAAGCGTCAAGGACGCACAGCCCGAGGTCTTTCGCTGGACCGATGGCACACAGTCCCATGTCAGCTGCGAGTTTCACAACGGCAAGCTCAGGAAATGGCAGTTGTATCGCCCGGCGCCAAGCGAAACAGCTGCGCCGGAGTCGGGCAGCAATCAAGCCTCGTAAAATCTGCTTTTGCATGCAGGCACCTCTTCACAAGGAAAAACCGATGAGCCCACTTCCCCCCTCAATGTCTGACCGTGACGGAAAGATCTGGATGGACGGCCAGATGGTCGACTGGCGCGACGCCAAGATCCACGTTCTGACCCATACCTTGCATTATGGTTGCGGCGCCTTTGAGGGCGTGCGTGCTTACAACACGGTCAATGGCACGGCCATCTTCCGGCTCGAAGAGCACACGGACCGCCTGTTCAACAGCGCCAAGATCCTGCGCATGAGCATCCCGTTCACCAAGGATCAGGTCAATGAGGCGCAAAAGGCTGTGGTGCGAGAGAACAATCTCGAATCCTGCTACCTGCGGCCACTGCCCTCGATTGGTGACAAGAAACTGGGCGTCTCGCCCAAGGGCAAC